>PCVE01000006.1:19903-20096 GCA_002762705.1 Candidatus Woesearchaeota archaeon CG11_big_fil_rev_8_21_14_0_20_43_8
AATCAATATACCTACGCCATACGGGCTTGATCTTGATATACAAGATAAAGGAGGAAGCGATACTCTCACAGATTCGCTTATTGTCGATCTTGTGTTCACTGGATATTTTGTCAACACTTCAAGATTCTCATGCAACAAGACCGCATGGACAAATAACAATGGATTCACTAATTATTCAAGTCCATGGTTGAAT
>PCVE01000006.1:20292-32357 GCA_002762705.1 Candidatus Woesearchaeota archaeon CG11_big_fil_rev_8_21_14_0_20_43_8
AGATATCTGTCGTCTTTATGGAAATTCTACTGGTAGCTGGACAGTCGTGAATCTTGATGCAAGTCCGATAGAAGACAAACGTCTCAATTTCACATGGAGCGGCATGACCACGGGGTATTATAAATGGCATATCCGATGCTGGGATGATCTTGGATGGGAAGCCAACAGTAGCATAAGGAATCTGACTGTCGATAGAAGTCCACCGACAATATTCAATCTCACAGTGACTCCGTCTGTCATAGGTTACAATCAAACTGTCATAATAAAAGTTAATGTCAGCGATTTCGCAAACGGCGTCGATCAAGTATGGGTAAATATATCTCGTCCCGATGGTGTTAGATTCAGCGCAAGGATATCCAACAAGACAAAATACCAATTTGAATATAACTATTCAGATACTTTTGCGGCCGTCAAATATAATGTCACAATCTGGGCGAATGATACTGCCAATTTCAAGACAGAATCATCAAAAGTCTCTTTTGAAGTGAAGGTCAATGCTTCTATGTACATCCAGACCGAGTATGATTTATATGTGCCAGGTGTTGATGTGAATCTTACATATCGCTCGACCGATTGGTGGGATGATGACTGGAATTTCCGCCTTAACCTGACTGTAGATACTGGTTATGCGCCAAGGGCAGGGGATTGGGTCGTCAAGCACTTAGTGAATTTTGAAGATGTCATATCTGATCACGATGTGTCAGGCATTGTTGATAATAACTCATTTCGCATGATCGATGAGAGCGGTAATTTTATCGCATTCGATTTCATACGGAATTTCTCGAACAATGACAGGATGCTTAGGTGGAAACTTAACAATGGTTCGGCTGCTCTTGCAAAAGAGACCGCACATACATACTACATGTACTTTGATATAATCGAGAGCGGGCCGAAACCAGAGATCGCCCATGGTTCTATGCCTAACGAATGGATGGTCTGCGCCGCAAGCACTACAGAATCATATTCATATAGCAAGAGCGCAGGAGACGGCACACTTGTATCAAATCCTATGCTCAATGACGGTTATGGTGATGATGACACGCGGCATGTTATGCTAAGAGATTTCGATAATGATGGGGACTATGACATAGTGCTATCTCAAGGAAATCTCGGCGGGCCAAATTTTTGGATATTTGAGAATACAGATGACGACATGTTCACTTTAAACCCATTTGAAAGTCACAATCAGATGGACAATGGCTGGGGTGGAATGTGTTTTGGTGACTTCAACGAAGATGGCTGGATAGATTTCATCGGCGAAGGAGACAACGGAGATCCATATCTTTTCACGAATGATGGGGATGGGTCTTTCACACCAGGCGCCGCGCTCACTGACCCTGGCACGACATCTGCTGTTCCTATCTGCGGCGATTTCGACGGCGACAACAACATGGATTTCATCGCGAGCAACAGAGGCGATTCAGAAGTCGATGCGGGTCTCCGACTGATGCTTGGAAATGGTGCAGGCGGATTCACTAGCATGGGCGACATAGCAAATTCAAATGTCACTGGTGCCGGGATAGATCAGGACAATCTCGGCGGATGGGCATATGATTATGACAATGATGGTGATCTTGATGTGCTTGCTCTTGATTGGGAGAATTCTATCGTCTATCTATACAAGAATGATGGGACTGGTATCTTTGAAAATAGAACTCAAGAAGGGTCACTTGGTGGAGCTAATTATGGTGGGGGTTCGCTTTGGGATTTCAATAATGATGGCTATCTTGATATAACGCGAGGTGACTATACAGGCACCGCGCCGAACAATGCCCAGATCCATCTTGGCACTGGTGTGGCAGGCGCGCCGTTCGCGGCGATCTCTACGATCTCTACGTTCAATGCAGAGAACAGCATGTCCTGCGCAGGACCAGATTGGTATAAAGATCTCACGATCACTGAAGGGTCTACAGAATACCGCATGCAGGGAGCATCGGCAATATATTCAGATGCGAATTTCACTGGCTTTTTGACTATTGTCTTACAGAATCAGAGCGGATCAGATTGGATAACTTCAGAAGTAATAGTGAATGCCCAGAAAAACACTACAGGTCCTGATCTGATGCTGCAGCCGGAATGGCTTGCTGGTGGTGGATTCAACACAGGCGCATATGAAGATGGTGATTACAGGGTATATGCGAATTTCACCGGTCCCGATGGCAATATACTCAAGAACGCTACCGGACACAATATCGAGGCCAGTTCTGTTTTCTCGATCACAAGGGCGCCGAAGATAAATTCAGTTTCGGCATCACCGTCGGTCGCGGGCTATGGGTACAATATCACATTGACTGCGAATGTGACATTCCCTGCGCCGATCGATGCGGTATGGGCGAATATCACGTTACCTAATGGGACTGTGCTTGGATTAGAATTGGACAATGGGGCGGGCGGTGATATATATACTGTGACTATCCCTGGCGATTATCATCTTGGTGATCATTATTATGTCGTGTATGCCAATGAATCCTCTGCATCCGGATTCACGTCAAACACAACTCTTCTTTCTTATGAAATCGCCGCGCAGTCATCTGTCTCGCTTGACACAGTAGATGAAGTCTATTTTGCCAACCAGATTGTAGAGCTCACAAGTCCGTTTGAATGGGTGGATCCTGATTGGACTTTCAGGGTAGGACTCACGCTTGATTCCAAGGGTTTTGATCGTGTGGATGCGACACTCTGGGAAAGAGTGAATTTCTCTGAACTATTTCTGCAGTCAGGATATTCATCTGAATTTGACAACAATTCGATACGTGTCGTTGAATACATGGGCAATGGAACACCGATAGTCTCTAATGCATCTGCGACTGGCATGGGTCGATATTCAGTGCCTTTCCGCTGGATACCTCATCCGGATTTTGATGGGATCTCTAATGCGATAGGTATCATACAGATTGTCGCAGACGGGACAACTCTATCTGGTCGTTCACGATATTATCTGGTATATTATGATCTTGAATTATACGGTCCAAAAAATCCGCAGACATTTGCTGATTCAGACATAGTAATGGGGAGCGGATGCAGCGAAAATTTTGTCATCGGTGTCTACTTTTGGGGTGATGTATGGTATTCACAGATCATGGCTGGTGGTTCTTTTGGAGCAGCCACTTATATCGATAATGTCGATACTGATAACCTTGATGATCGGTCTTGGGGTTCAGTGATTGGAGATTTCGATAATGATGGTGATTGTGATGTCGTCACTGGCGATGGTTATCAGAACCTGAATACTTTCTATTATTATGAGAAACTTGGGAGTGGCGCTAATTTTGCCGCAAAGAGGGCGGTAGGAACTGTTCAGAGTGCAAGCGGAAACTATATCATGGATTTCGCAGAAGGCGATTTCAATGAAGATGGAAATCTGGATATAATCTGGAGCGGAAACAATAACGATCTCTATTATTTTGAAGGAGATGGCCATGGTAATTTCGATAAGAAGACAATCACGACTTCAGCAGGATGCAACGCAGGACGGGGAAAAGATTCAGGAGATCTGAATGAAGATGGTCATCTTGATTTTATCTGTGGGGCGAGTGTCGAGATGCTATATGCTTATCTTGGTGATGGCAATGGCAATTTCATCGAAAAAGCGCTCTTTGATATTTCTGATCAGGATGATAATGCATATGGCGTATTCCTGGGTGATATCGATGCAGATGGCCATGTGGATATAATCGCAGCCCCAGGCGGACTATATGCCGGTGATCACCGGTTCTATAAAGGGCTTGGAAATCTTTCCTACCAATATCAATCAGTTCTATTCGATACAAATCAATATGCACATGGCGATGCATTTGATGTCGACAGAGATGGCGATGAAGATATCATCGTCGGCAATTCCGGTGGACAGGATCTGCTGTACTATAAGAGCACTGCTGGAAGTTTCCCATCAAGTCCGACATCAAGACCGATAGATAGCGCGAATGCCACTGGTCTTCGGGGAGCATCAGCACCTCCAAGGATGATGAAATATGGTGTTACGATGAGCACGAATGAGTTATATGCAGCAGCGAACACATCTTCTGCTGTCCTGAACGCGAACTCTTCGATGTATGTGTATAATTATCTGGTCGTGCGCAACTGGACAGGCAGTGCATGGCAGACCATAAATGTCACAGTCAATGAGACTTTCCCGCGTGAGGTCGCAGCGGATGGACTCCTTGATCTCAGATCGCTATTCGCGTCATATGGGAACTGGAACACTTCAAATCACATAAACAATACTTATAACATTTATTATGAAGCAAGAGCTGGGAACGGCAGCCTTCTATACAACAATGATGGCTCGCCGATCAATGGCTCTGTCGATTTTTTAATAGATATAGACACATACGGCCCTGGTATAACATCATTCACTGCGACAGAGAACTTGACTGGATATGGTGAACCGATAATCTTCTCTGCGTTCGTGACAGATGACACACAAGTGGATGCCGTATGGCTGAACATCACTTCAGCGAATGGAAGCAATTATATGGTCTCGATGTATGAGGACCAGACAGATTATTGGGTGGGATTGAATGCGTTCAATGAGACATGGGCATGGGGTGACTATAATGCGACAATATTCACAAACGATACGCTCGGCAACAACAATAGCGCAACTCTTAGTTTCCAGATACGCGCGAAGCTGAACCTCAGCGCCGCTACAGAGCAGGAGATATATTTCGAGAATCAGATAGTCAGGCTTAGTTCAGCATTCACCTGGCTTAACCAATCCTGGAGATATAGGGTTAGTGTGGAGATGAACGCGACATCGCACGATGTCTATAAAGCGCTTCTTGGGGGGTGGTTCAATTTCACAGAGATCCTTGCCCAAGAAGGCATCTCTGACTATCTTGACAACACATCTATTAGGGTTGTAGAATACTATGGGAATGGATCACTGAAGGTATTTAATCCATCTGGATCAGGTGACAATAGATATCTTGTACCATTCAATTTCACATTCGATCCACAGTATTCTCCTGTTTCAAACGCTCGTATGAAAGTCAGATGGAACGCGCCGAATATCACTAACGCGGGGGATAAGAGATATTTCTTCATATATTTCGATCTTGAATCATCACTGACTTCACCAAAGATGACAAAACCAAATGTCAAAATAACAAAATCAGACGGTTCGAAATGGTCATTTGTGGCGGCAGTCGACTATTATTCTAGGGTATATATGACGCGGAACAATCAAGATGGCACATTTGGTACAGGTACCGCGATCGAGGATCCTTTTGCTGGAGTAAGCTCAGCTACCAGGGGAATCACACAAGGGGATTTTGATAATGACGGTGATGAAGATATCATCACAGGCAATGGTCAGGACAGGAATATCTATTATCTTGAACACACCGGAAACGGAAATTTCAACACTACTGTGATCGTCGGAAGATTGAGTTATGGAAACAATGCATATGTTATGGATGCCGCCACAGGAGATTTCAACCAGGATGACAAGCTTGATTTCGTGTTCAGCTCAAATGATCAGGTTGTAGATATATTCTTTGGGCTTGGGAACGGAAGCTTCACTTGGGACCGAAACTACACAGTTTGCGCGAACTATGACCCGCGTGGCAAAGATGTCGCGGATATCGATGGTGACGGTGACGAAGACATACTTGTCGCATGCAATGGTCTTGGCGATGTCAATGTGCTTTTGAACGATGGTACTGGATCATTCAGCCAATTCACAGATGTGAACCAGTCAGAGAACCAGCTTGTCGATCCTTATGGTGTTGGCTTGGGTGATTTCGATGAAGACGGAAAAATAGATGTACTTGCTGCTTATGGAGATTCAAATGACTTGTATCTTTATAGGGGATGGGGCACTGGGCTTTTTAAGGGCGGCATAAACACCCTTGACATGGATTATGGCTCTTATCATGGTCTTGCTGTCTTCGACTACAACAATGATGGTCATCAGGATTTTGTCTCTGCCACATATAGGATGTGGTCGCCAGGTCATGTGTATTATTATGAAGGAAGAGGCGATGGTTATTTTGATTGGGTCACATGGACTGGCAAGGAGACAGTCATAAGCCCTTCATATCAGACTTTCAGCGTATCAGGGCCGTATGGAAATATTCCTTTCCCTTATGACATTGGTGTAATAGAGACAAGAAGCAATGTAAGCATCCCATCATGGGCGTACAATGACGGGACAACACCCGTGAATGCTCTTGTTTTCATCCAGATACAGAATTGGACAGGTGCGGCATGGACAGATGTAGATATCATCCAGGATGATTATAGGTCAGGATCATCATTGCGAAGGATAAGTGTGAATGGTTCGATGGATTTCAAGCAGATCTTCTCAGCAGCCGGAAACTGGAACACGACAAATTCCACCAACGGTACCTACAGAGTCAGGGTCGAACTGAAGAACTTGTACAATAATACATTATATGGGGATGACGGAAATCCATTCGCGACAACAGCCTATATCATGTTGAACACGACCGCTAATTTTACGATCGCTCTTGATACGGATCCACCGCAGGTGAATTCTTTCACATTAAGTCCAGAGAACGCCGGTTATGGAGCGACTATAACAGTCACCGCCAACTTAGAAGATGTATCTGGTGTCGATCTTGCCTGGGTGAATGTCACCACGCCTAATGGGACCATCATACAAAGAACCCTGAATCAGACTGGTACATATACATTCTCATCGACTGTGAGAGAGAATGAGACCTGGCAATGGGGACAATACAATGTCACTTTATTCATGAATGACACAAAAGGTCACAATGGAACGATTTCAAAGAATTTCAGTGTGACTGCAAATAGTTCGATCGGTGTTGCGACAGTCAAGAACGCATATCTTCCAAATGAGATCGTTGAATTGACAACCCCATATTCCTGGTGGAATGCATCGTGGAAATACAGAAAGCAGGTCAAGCTTGATGGTTTTTCAGGGACGCGTTTCAAATCTTTGATAGAATTAAATGTCAATTTCTCACAGGAATTACATGACGCAGATGGTTCAATAGGCAATTTTGAAAATGCATCACTAAGGATTATCGAATATGATCAAGTCACCGGACAACCTTTGGTATACAATAGTTCTGCTGGTGGTACCAAACGAAATGAAGTACCATATTATTTCTATCAGACAGATCCTTCATCATTCAATAAGATATATGATGCGAATCTCACTATGAGGTGGTGGGCGAATGGGACAACATCGCCTGATCAGGAAAGGGTATATTATATCTATTTTGATATAGAAGAGAATTCTCCGCCAGTGAAATCCGCTCCAGGTTATGTCAATAAACGCATAAGCAGCATCGGCGCATGCAGCGAGAACTATATAATCACAGGGACGTCAACTTTAGGTTCATTATATTTTATAAAAAGCAATGATGATGGCACTTTCGCGACCCAGGATGCAGTTGATGCTGATGTCAGTTCAACCAATACCTGGGGTGTAGGCATAGGAGATTTTGATAATGATGACGATTGTGATTTCTTGTCTGGTGATAGCACGGGCCAGATCGATTACTATAGGAAAAATGGGCCGGGTGATGATTTCACTGCTGTTCCTGGTGTAGGTACTTTCGAACCCAATAGTTATGGTATGGATTTCGCTGTAGAAGATTTCAATGCTGATGGAAACCTGGATTTTGCTATGAGTGGAAATATGGGTGGACCAGGTACAGTCTATATCTACCTGGGCGATGGCACAGGCTCTTTTAATTTTTCATCTGAAGTCGATCTACAGACCGGGGCCGGTCGTGGCAAGGATGCTGCGGATGTCAATGGTGATGGCTACATGGATCTTGTCGTCGGAACTAGCGGAGCGAACATCTTTTATTATGAAGGCACAGGAAATGGAGGTTTCCAAGGAGCACAGGTAATAACGCATGCGTATACCAATCTATACGCCATCAGTCTTGCTGATTATGATGGTGATGGTAAGTTGGATATCTTATCTCAAGAGACGAATAATGGTGGCCAGATGTACATTCATAGAGGTCAGGGTGGCGGTTCATTCGGTTCAGCAGAAGCCATCAATATCGATATGGATGATTATCCGCCACATGATAATTTTGATTTCAATAATGATGGTAAGATGGATATTGTGATGACTGATTATGATGCTGAAAATGTATTCTATATGATCGGACAGGGAAATGGAAATTTCACTTCTTATAGTCTGAATCCGATCGCTCCACCAGCTGTAGGCGCGAACAGGATGGGCATCTCTGCCCCAGTCCCTAAATATCCGCAACCGATCTCCACAGCGAGTTCAGTGATCCAGGCAGAGAGCCAGATAAGAAGCATCGCTTTGAATATAGGCAAAACAACATTCAATTCTTATACAATGATAGCTGTGGATTATTATAATCTCAGTTCTGCAAAATGGCAGCTTGTCAAATATGTCGTCGATGATGTCGGCAATCATACCAAGAATCCATCCTTGAAATCAGGTTCATCGATAAATCTGCGCGTAGAATTCGACAATGAGGATAATTGGAATACGACCAATAATATAAATGGTACATATCGGATAAACGTGACACTTAAAGATGTTTTCAATCAGACACTTCGTAATGATAATGGGAGTCTTATGGAAATGCATTATAATTTTTCTATTATATATGATACTGCCGGACCAAATCTATCAAATGTACTGCTCACACCAAATCCTGCTGGTTATGGAGCTAATGTCACCATACAGGTGGATATGAATGATCAGACTGGTATCGACGAAGCATTTGTCAATATAACCTATCCGAATATGACTTCTGATTACGTCCAGATGACTCCATTGACATCCCAAAGATATCAATATATCTTCAGTAAGGGATGGATGCTTGGAAACTATTCCATTGTCTTCTCAGTGAATGACACGCTTGGATGTAATTCGACCTATAATTATTCGATAATATTCAATGCGACGTTCGATCTAAATGCTTCAGTTGAGAAGAATATATATTATTCTGATGAGATTGTCCGCTTGACTTCTCCTTTCATCTGGTGGAACACTTCCTGGACATACAGATCGGCTTTTGAGACTGTGGCAAGCGTGAATCCAAAACTTAATCCGCAGATAATATTCAGTTTCAATTTCAGTAATATAACAGAACAATACCTGCCTGGTTCGCAGTTCCTTGATTATTCTATCCGTATAATCGAAGTCAGCGCGAATGGATCGCTTATCGTCTTCAATGCCAGCAGGAGTGGTGATAAAAAATATCTGATTCCTTTGAATTTCGAACCTGGTGATTATTATGATGATAGGGGAAATGCATATGGGTTGATAAAATTCATCATCCCTGGGACGATCAGCGCAGGACAACAGCGTTTCTTCAATCTCTATTACGATGTCTATGAAAACGGAAACAAGTCAAGTGATACACAGACATTCAAAGAGCCAAAGAAATTTGTGGTAGTGTCCCCGCAAGCCGGGACAGATATACAATCTGTCAGGTACAATTCGGCACAATCATTCTATAATCCCCAGATTGTTGGCGGGACTCCCTCAATACTGTCTGGAAATTATAAACGTGGTGTATGCGTGGCGGATTTCGATAATGACAATGATTATGATATCATGGCAAGCGCAAAGACGGGTTCAGGACAATATGTATATTATTTCCGTAATGATGGGACGACCGCGACGGGTTTCACATGGATTGGACAAGGCGCCGTGAGTACTATGCTCCAACTTGGTTCATATTGGACCGAAGACATGACTGCTGGTGATTTCAACAATGATGGGAATATGGACGCGATCATTGGCGGCAACAATGGTTTCCTTTATCTTCTTGAAGGAGACGGTACTGGAAGCTTCAATACTGAAAGGATAACATCAACGTCGTTATGCGATGCCACAAGAGGAAAAGATACTGCGGATATAGATGGCGATGGGACACCAGATTTCATATGCGGCGAAAGTGGAGGTGGACGGGCGTATGCATATATCAGCGATGGTGAAGGGGGATTTACAGAGACGCTGATGTTCGATCCGATATTCACCACAGACCCATATGGTGTCTCCATGGCTGATCTTGATGTGGATGGATATACTGATATACTATTCGGCGGCGCCGGCAATGGGGAGTTCAGATTCTATAAAGGCAATGGCACATTGACTGAATGGGCTGACATGTGGCAGGCTTTCGATACAGATAGATACACTTCGATGGATACATTCGATTTCGACAACGACAATAAATTGGATGCAGTTGTCACCATATATGATGGGAACGACGCAGGTATCTATTATGGTGATGGTGATGGCACTTTCGGCGCTTATAACGCATTCAATGATCCATCAAACTATTTTGTGAATGCGCTTTCCATTGGTGTGCCTGAGCTTCCTTTGCAGCCGGAACTTAGATGGAGCAGTCCCGCGACAAAAGCGGAGAGCGATGTCCCATCAAGGATATTGAATCTTGGCGACACTGCCTTTAAGACATATGTCTATCAGCGGATAGAATACCAAAGGAACATCTCGAATATATCAAGTTCATTCGAGCTCTTCAGCGGGACAGTTGAATCAGGTGCAATCTCAGATACACAATCGAGCGATGATAGTTATCATAGATTCAAAGAGACAGCAGGCGATGATCTTTCATTATATTATAATTTCACTGGTTTCTCACTGCCATCATACAATAAAGGGCTTGGCAAGATAACTGTGACACTTGAAGGACACTGGACAAATATATCGATCACAGAATCGATCAATATATCACTCTACAATTTCGCCGATGGCATAAATTACACTTTGGATGATAAACTGATCAAATCAAGCAATGATCTAAGCATTGTGAATACGCTTACGTCAAGCCAGACAAATATCTCTAAATTCATCGACCCTACAAATGATGTCATAAGAGTGAATCTCCGTGATTCAAAGCCAAATGACGGAGTCGCTGCCCATCTGTTTGTCGATCATATATCTGTCAATCTGTATTTCTGGGAGAATCTTACAGGTGTCGTGAATGATTCTCTTGAGACGACGACAATAAATGGTCTTACTAATCTAAGGAGTGTATTCTATTCTTGGGGCAATTGGAACACTTCATCAAGCCCTGATGGTACATATCGGGTATTTACTGATCTTCGTGATCCATATGGCAATACATTGAATGATTCGACAGGAACATCATTCACTCATAAAGATGCAGAATTCCAGATAAGTGAACAGAATGAAGGACCCGCATTCACAAATTTCATAGTGACTCCTAATCCAGTCGGATATAATTATGGATTCAATGTGAGTATCACAGCACAGGACATCAATTCAATCGACACTGTCTGGATGACTGTTTTCATGCCTGATGGAGAAACGAATCATACATTGCTGAACATCACAAAATACACGTTCAGATCGAGTCATAACACCACTTGGGTATATGGTGATTACAATGTCACAATATATGCAAATGATAGTCTTGGAGCGATAAGCAGCACTTCAACGATAGTCGTTGTGGCCGCGAAGGCATCTATCACTCTCGATGTGCCAAGTGATGTCTACATGCCAAATCAGACTGTCACTTTAAATCCATCGCTTATCGATGAACTTGATTATGTCACATTCGATTCATTCATCGCAATGGGTGTGATCGGCAACCTGACCACATTCAGTGCCCTTGCAGATGATTGCAAGATCACTAAAGGAACAGGCACCGAAAGCCAATACACACAGACTTTCATAGATGATTCAACAAGGCAGACAATCATAGAAAGTTCCTATGAACTTGATGTGAGATATGGTTTTGATAATTTGAGTTTCACGAACCAGACCGGAAATATTGTCTATGGTATAAACATAACATTCAATGGACAGTTCGCTGATGGTTCAGGTGAATCCCTTGATATGTATCTATATGATTTTAAAAATCAGTCATGGATGCTTCTTGATTCTGTAATTTCAGATATATCATCTGACGTGAATGTCAATGAATATATCTCAGATGCATATCTGAACAATTATTTCAATAGCACTGGTGGATTGTCATTGAGATTTGTGGATTCTGAACCAGGAGATGGCGATGCCAATGGTGCGTTTAAGGCAGATTATCTGAAAGTCACAGTATGGCTCGGCCAGCTCATAA
>PCVE01000006.1:32365-57683 GCA_002762705.1 Candidatus Woesearchaeota archaeon CG11_big_fil_rev_8_21_14_0_20_43_8
CTTTCCTGCATGATAATCAGACAAGGAACTTAAGGAACGAAGATGGCAGCTACATCTATGCATATGATGAATTCGATATTCAAACTGACCTTGGACTTCCCGTGATCAATTCGATAGTCTTCACGACACCGATCGGATATGGACAATCAGCAGATATCCTCGTGAATGCATCTGACAACACCGCTATCGACGGTGCATGGATCAATATCACACAGCCGGACGGCACGAGCCTATTCGAATATATGTATAATATCTCGAATGGCACATACCTGTTCAATTACAGCGATTATTTCCAACATGGATCATATCCGTTTGTCGTCTATGTTAACGACACAGGTGGCAACAATATCTCTGGTACTGATACATTCACATTAGCTGCATCGGTGGTTGTGAATATCTCAACTCCGCAATCAGTGTATTATGAAAATGATATGGTACGTCTTTCTGGTGGATACTGGTGGGATGACAGATGGAGCTATCGGGTGAATGTGACTGTCGATACTGGCTATGCGCCAAGATCTGGAAATACCCTGATGAAACAGCTCATCAATTTTACTGCACATCTTGCATCCTTTGGCGTGACATCATACACTTTCGATAACAGCAGTGTACGGGTAACTGAATCTGACGGGACGCAAGTGCCGAGCGATTTTGTAAGATTGCTTGGCACTGGTGAAGGCATGGTGCGATGGAAGCTTGGAAATTCAGCCGCACTTCTGTCAAAAGAGACTAGTTATACCTACTATGTCTACTTCGATGTACTTGAGAATGGAAAAAAGCCCTTCTACAACGCTACTATGCCAAAAGAGTTCATTATCTGTCCATCTCTTTATAGCGCCCCATATTCTTATGCATGGAGCAATTATGATGGAACTTTCACTTCTTTTAAGAACACAAGCGAAGGAGAGCAATATTCAAGGCATGGTCTTGTCGCAGATCTTGATAATGACGGAGACTTTGATATGGCATATTCAATGACGCAAGGGACTGCTGCATATCGTGTATATAAGAACACAAATGATAATATCTGGAACATGGTATATAGTGGCGAGACATATAATGCCATGGATGCGAATTGGGGTGGGATGTGTCAAGGTGATTTTGATGAAGACGGTTATATTGATATCATTGGCATGGGTGATAATGGGGATCCATATCTATTGACAAACAACGGCGATGCGACATTTATCCAGTCTGCAGCGATAGCTGATCCTACTGCTGTCGCGGCAGGAGTGCCTTCTTGCGGTGACTTTGATGGTGACAATAACCTTGATTTTGTCACAGGCAGTAGAGGGACGGCTATGTATCTTTATTTGGGAGATGGCGCAGGGAACTTCATATATAATGGGGCGATCGCAGATTCACTTGCGTTGACTATGGATCCTCTTGGTCACTGGTCACTTGATTTTGATAGCGACGGAGATCTTGATATGCTCGCACTTGATTGGAACAATCTTGTTTATTTCTTCGAGAATGATGGCGCTGGAAACTTTCAGAACGGAGTGAGCATAGCGAACCTAGCTGGTGCGAATCGTGGCGGCGGTTCAGCATGGGATTTCAATAACGATGGCAATCTTGATCTTACCAGGGGAGATTACACAACCACCAATCCAAATACTGCACGTATCCACTGGGGCACTGGGAATCCTTCAAATCCATTTGGCACGATACAGACTATAGGAAACATAGATGTCGGGACATATCAGATGTCTTGCTATGGTCCTGAACATTATCGGCATATTATAATCACTGAAGGACATGCACAGCATGTACGTGATTCTGGGATGCCTGCATCGATCGCGAACAACACTGGTTCGACAGACAATAGAATGTCGATCATCATGAAGATAGGACAGAATGAGACAACAAATTTCAGCTATGCCAGGACTGTTGAGGTCTCGACAGGTGCTGGCGCTGCCGGCGCGGTCACGAACACATATTCGGATGATGCAGCATATTATTCTTTGTCAGAGACAGGTGATCCTGGAGATATCGATCTTGAATTCAATTTCACGCATGATGCTCGACCTGGTGACATCATCGAATATATAAAAGTAGAATTCAATGGCCGATTTGAAGATGCCGAGGACGAGAGTCTAAGGCTGTGGTTATATGATTTTATCTCGCTTGATTACGATGCGCTTCCAAATGATATCTCAAGAAGTTTCGTCGACCAGGACACAGACAACATAATATATTACAGTGATGCAGTGCTTGAGAATTACATAGATGGCGCGACATCGACGCTTATACTAAGGGTGACAGATGTCGATGATGGCAACGATGATGATGGCACTTTGTATGTAGATTATCTGAATGTCACTGTAAAATACTATGATCGATTCAACATCACAGTCAATGAGACACCAATAGCATCACGAGAAGTGAACGCATCAAATACATTCGATATAGCTAATCTATGGAATTATATCTATGATCAATGGAACACGACAGATTCATTTGATGCAAATTATTGCATCGCGGTCAGTTTTGTATCACCGAACGGGACTTCTCTTGAGAATGACGATGGGACATATATCAGAAACTTGGCGAAGTTCACATTGACTTCTGATTGGCTCGGGCCGGTCATCAATGATGTCTCCTTCTCACCGTCACTGACTGGATATGGGGATGATATATCTGTCAGTATGAATGTGACTGATCAGACAGATGTCGATTCAGTATGGCTCAATATAACTTTGCCAAATGGTTCTCAGGAAATTGTCGGCGCTCTCGTAGAGAATTATTATCGCTTTGAGAATCATATCCAATATTTCTATAATGGGACATTCAATAATACATGGCAGAAAGGCATGTATAACCTATCTATATTTGCGAATGATACGATTGGTTATCAAGTCAACACCACAAAATACCAATTCCAGATAAAGGCGAATGTCTCGCTCAGCATCAATACGAGTCAGGTCGAGTATCCACCAAACACAAATGTCACTCTTGAATATGGATCACGATCAAGGATAAATGACATCGGTCTGACAAATATGTCTTATCATCTATTCATGTATATCCTGAACGGCACAGGTGATTTGATAAACACAACAATCAATGAGACTATGAAACGGACCATCGATTCAGGTTCATATATCAGTGTCGCAGATATATATAATCCGTCATGTTTCAATACAAAAGATTATCCTGATGGGAACTACAGCCTTCATATCGAGCTTAGGGCGTTGAACGCATCTGTTCTTGAGAATGATATAGTGCCTGTTGTATTGATGCAGAATTCAACTAACTTCACGATCAAGATAGATACCACACCGCCTGCGATAAGTGATATTGTCTTCACACCATCGTTCCAGGGGTATGGAGAGAACGTCTCTATAGAATTCAATGTGACTGACAACGGTGCAGTCGATAAAGTATTCATGAATATAACACCTATGAATGCTCCGGGATATTCTTATCAACAGATGATGACGCCCGCGTTCAATAGCACATATCAGTTTGAATATAATGATACTTGGTTCTATGGTTATTATAACGTGACCATCATAGCGAATGATACTGTCTCAAACAATGCCACGAGAAATATGTCATTTAAAGTGGCTGTCAACACCACACGTAATATATCTACTTTTGAAGATAGTTATCTTCCAAATGAAATCGCTGAGCTCACCTTGCCATACGCCTGGTGGAACACTAGCTGGAGTTATAGAGTGCCTGTGAAAGTCAATCTGACCTCTTTTGAGAGGCATGACGAGGCCATCATAATCCGGTTGAATTTCACAGAGATAATCTCACAGCGTTTTGGTATAACTGCTCAATTCGATATAAATTCATTAAGAGTAGTCGAACATATGCAGAATGGGACGATGCTTGTATGGAACAGTTCTAAAAGCGGAAGCAGCAGATATATTGTCAGATATGATTATTGGAATGAATCCGGATTCGATACATCAAACAATGCTGCTGTACGTATGCGTTGGTTCATGAACGGTACGACTCCTGCGAACACTGAACGGATCTACATGGTCTATTTTGATATAGTAGAAGCCGGGACAAAGACAAGTCCAAATTATGTTTCTGTTCTGCCTAAACCATTCTTAGTGGTCGGAAACACCAATGATGCTCTTTATTACATCAATATTACTGGGACACGGACATTTAAAACACCAGGCCTGACAGGTGGCGATAGAGGGGGGAATATGCGTGGCACAGCGATATTTGATGTAGATGAAGATGGTGATTTTGATATCATCCATGCCACTGATGGTGATGTATTATTGCTGAATCAGACATCTCCATTCATCTTCACTGATATCCTGACACCTGTCTCTCAATCACCACCTCCGCCCTTTGAGACATTGAGCATGGGTCTTGCGTGGGGAGACTTCAATTTTGATGGGCATGTCGATTTTGTCGGTTCAGGCAATAATCTTGGAGCTGACGAAAATGATTTCTGGGTCTTCTGGGGAGATGGCCATGGAGGTTTCACAAACGAATCGCTTGTCTATCCAAACCCGACAGGAAGCATATATCTCAGAGGAAAAGATGTCGAAGATTTCAACAATGATCAAATGCTTGATTTCGCTACTTCTGATAGTGGCGGACGTGTCTCTATATATTATAATGATGGCGATGGCACTTTCACTTCTGCTTACAATGTCTTCCAGTATGCAGGAGATGCATATTGCCTTGCCGCAGGAGATTTCGACAATGATGATAATGCAGATATAATCATCGGTTCTAGCCAGGCGAACCCAAGTCATATCGCGATATATTTCGGTGATGGTACTGGATCATTCTCCGGACCAACTGATATTGTCAGCAATCCAGCATTGCAATACTTCGGCTGCGATGCATATGATCTTGATAATGATGGTAATCTTGATTTCATTTTCTCTAACACGACAGACGATGACATATTTATCATGTATGGCAAAGGCGATGGAACATTTGAATCGACGGTCTTATTGTATGATCAGACAGTAAGCAATGATCCTTTTGATCTATCTGCTCCGAATCATTTCATGCCACAGCATGTCGTTGTCTCGGCAGGAGAGATAAAAGCTTACACAGACAGGCCATCTATGATCTTGAATGATGGATCAACTACATTCAATTCTTATCTCCTGATCCGCATCTTCAATAAGACTGGAGCCGTTGTTAATGTGTCTGTGAATGAGACGATCCCAAGGCAGAGGATGACTGATCAACTCATCAATCTAAGACAGCCATTTTTCACTGCAGGGAACTGGAATACTTCGACATATGCTTATGGCAATTACACTGTACAAGCAGACTTATTGAACAAATATGGTGACGTGCTCCAGAATGACGATGGAAGTTACATAAATACATCTTATACTTTCTATGTCGGTCCTGATTCAACACCTCCGAATATCACTACATTATCTTTGACACCTGAGCAGGCTGGATATGGACAAGATATCAATTTCACGATATATCTGTCGATAGCTGACACTGATTCGGATGTCGCTGTGATAAATATTACCTATCCAAACAATGGTTCGATAACCACGATACAGACGAACAAGATCGGGACTTTCTCATATACCGCATTGTTCAACCAGACATGGAAACTGGGACAATACAATTGCACAGTATATGTCAACGATTCATCTGGAAATATGGCTTCGCAGAATGTCTCATTTGTCATAAATTCGACTATGCAATTGTCCGCAGCAACTGAGAAGATAAATTATCTAAGGAACAAGACCGTGAAATTGACATCACCATTCAGGTATTGGAACACTTCATTCAAATATCGCTTTTTGGTGGAGATCGCCCCTAAAGATTATCCAAGAAGGAACATGATTGTCAGTGAACAATTCAATCTATCTGGTAAATTGATGGATGATATCAATCTGTCCAGGACAATCGATGATAATTCTATCCGTGTTGTTGAATATTATGCGAATGGAAGCATGAAAGTCTTCAATAAATCGGCAGGTGGCGACAACCGTTATGCGATCTCGTATCAGTTTGTCAAGAATGAAAGCTTCGATGCAAGCCTTAATGCGCTTGGAAAACTGACATTCAATGCATGGAATATCACCGCTGCGAATGAACTCAGATATTTCATGGTATATTTCGATGATACAGTCAATGACACAAAGAGCGCATTCGCATACAATAGCTATGTGCGGCTTCCAAATACCTGTAAGGACCGTTACGTCGCACTGGGAGATGTCGGGGGCAACTTAAGTTATATAGCAGCCCTTGATAATGGCGCATTTGAGAATGGTTCATCAATATATGATATAAATGACACGGCTGTTGATGACAGGACATGGGGTGTCGGGATAGCTGATTTCAATGAAGATGGCTGGTGCGATATTGTGACTGGTGACGGAAATAATCAATATCTCTTATATTTTATAGAAAAATTAGGTGCAGGAAATAATTTTGCAGCACCTGTTCCTGTTGGCAGTTTCACTGCAGCCGGTGGATATATCATGGATATGGCTATAGGTGATTTCAATAACGATAATCATATGGATTTTGTCTTCAGCGGAAACAACAATGATTATGAAATTGCTAAAGGGATCGGTGATGGTGATTTCAATATTGTCGTCATAGACGGTTCAGGTCCTGCAAATGGTCGCGGCAAGGATTCAGGTGATTTCAATGAGGATGGATGCCTAGATTTCCTATCTACAACCAGCGGCACAACTGATATATATCTATGGAAAGGCGACTGCGCAGGCGGCTTCACAAAGACGAATGTGAGCAACACAAGGGGTGCAAACACTTATGGTCTTGCTGCAGGTGATTTCAATCTGGATGGCCATATCGATTTTGTAGTAGACAATGTCCGGACATCTGAATGGTATTTGCATACTGGTAATGGTGATGGAACATTCAGCAAAGGAACGATGATCGCGGATTGGTCCGTGAATGATTACAATCCCATGGACGCATTCGATTTTGATGGCGATGGCGATCTTGATATGGTCTTTGTCGATTATGATTCTGAACAGTTATGGTATTCAAGCGGTGATGGAGCAGGTGGTTTCAGCACACCTGTGCAGCAGTTCCAATCAATTGGAGGCAACGCTATGATGGGTGTCGCCGCCCCATATGAATATGTCGCTGAAGATAATCTCACGATCAGAAGTATCGAGAGAGTAGCTGAGAATGATACTTTGTCATTGGGGACTAATATTGGGGATTACACCATGAAGAGCTTCACAATCATGGAGATATTCTACTATAATTATTCGACAGCTAAATATGAATACATCCAGACAATTGTCAATGACACAAATTCGACTGGTAGTGTAAGGAGCATCATTCCTGGTGGTCAGTATAATCTTCGTAGGATATTTGATGATGCGGGGAATTGGTACACAGATAGTCAACGCATCGGTCGATATAAAATTGCAATCAATCTGACTGATTCATATGGGAATGTGCTGTCTAATCACGATGGGACAATGATGAGCACTGATTGTTTCTTCAATATTACCTTTGATCTTGGAAAACCATCAATAACCAGATTTGATATAATACCTAATTCGACTGGACATGGCTATGTGGTATCTATGACACTCACAGCGATCGATCCAGAAGAATCAGCGATCGTGGATGTATATGCAAATATCACTCCTGATGCAGGGGGATCTTCGATATTCTCTTTCACTGAACTGACCCAGACAGATTTCTATCTGGATTTCAACGATGATTATCGTGTTGGTAGATATAATATCAGTGTCTTTGTGAATGATTCTGCCGGAAATGTCGCCAATATCAATGGTTCTTTCAATGTGGTCGCGAACACAACTGTCAATGTGGTCACATTGAAGGATTCATATTATGGTGATGAAATAATCGATCTTACTTTCGCAGTGCCATGGTATAACTCATCATTCAGATATCGGGCACAGATTGATGTCAATACTGGTTATGCTCCAAGACAGAAAACTACAACAGTGAAACATCTTATAAATTTCACCACTCTTCTGAAATCATACGGCATCGCTGACTTTGTCGATGAAGATTCGATCCGTGTCACGGATAATGCTGGAAACCTACTTGACTATGAAGTCGCAAAATGGTGGACAACTGATGGTGACGCGCACGGCAGCGGCATGGTCAGGTGGAGACTCGGGCAAGGCATCGGTCTTTTGTCAAAAGAGACGACGTATACTTATTTTGTCTATTTTGATACGGTGAATAGTTCAAAAGTGGCTGGACCAGTCAGCAAACTGCCACGTGAATTTGTGATATGCACCGGCGCTGCCGGAGCGGCTGCGCAGCAGGATTATCATTATGCATTCAGCATGATGAATGGTTCAGTATGGGACGGGACAACCCTCAATGCTTTCAAGGCTGTGGAAGGACTTGGTTTCTTCCCAAGACGTGTCGATATCGCAGATTTTGATGCTGATGGAGATTATGATTTTTTCCTTGAGGATTATGCCGTCGGTGAATACAAATATTATCAGAATCTCAACGATAATGGGACCAATTGGTCTATCGCAAGCGCGGTGAGCATCAATTATGATCCGACAGACTGGTCTGGTATGTGCCATGGCGATTTCGATGAGGATGGTGATCTTGATCTGATTGTTCTTGACGGCAACAATCCAGAGCTGTTAGTGAATACTGGTAATGGGGCATTTGATGATACTGGGAATTTGCCAGTGAACGAAGCTGGGGCATCTAATCCGAGACAAGTCGCGTGCGGTGATTTCAATGGAGATGAAGATTTTGATTTTGTCGCGCTCACTGTGAATAGCGAAATGAAGATATATTATGGAAATGGAGATGGATCATTTGAAGATGGTGTGCAGTTGAATAGTTATATCGATGATTGTCATGCTCTATTTGTAATCGATGTAGATGATGATGGCGATCTTGATCTCATAAGCCAAGTCGATTCGGCGAATGCTGATGAAGTGCAATTATATAAGAATACTAAAGGTGTATTCGCTCGTACTGATCTCACTGATCTCGGGACTAACCTGATAAGAGACCAATGGGGAGATGGTTCTGTATGGGATCTTAATAATGATGGGTACCTCGATATAATGAGAGGAGACTATACAAATGGGGCCACTTATTTCTGGGTGCATTGGGGCAGTGCGGGGAACACAAGTCCAAACTATGGATTCTCTGCGCCAAATAGAATGAGCACAGCGATGGACAATTATCATATGGATTGTTCTGGTCCGGAGTATTCCAATGATCTTGATATCGCGTTCAACAGTGTCGATGAGTATGATATTGTCTTTGGGACATCGAATTTAGATGTCTCAAAGATCACAGATGTCGGCAAGACCTCGATGAAACCATATCTCAACATGAGCATCGATCATTGGAATGGTACAGGGTGGTATTCAATCTTTAATCCAGTGAACAGCAGCCAGCGGACGCTTGCCTCTGGTGGTTTTATCAATCTCAGAAGCATATGGAAAGGAATCGGTTCATTCAATACATCAAATATAACAAATGGTACATATAGATTCAATGTAGAGCTTAGAAATCCGACATATTCGTATCTTCTGGAAAACCAGAACGGTACGACGATGAATTATTCATATGGATTCATGATTCTCTATGATGCAGAACCGCCAAAATATTATGATGTCTATCAATATCCGACTCCAAAAGTATATCGTGGTGAATATCTGACATTATATTCAAGATGGGAAGACAACTTCTATCTCTATCGCGCGGTTCTTGCTGTGAATCAGACGGCATTCAACAAGACTAATCTTACGAATAACACCTTATCATCTCCGATTGCGATGAGCGGAAACAGTTCTGTGTCTAATTTCACGATGCTTGTCAATCAGACATTCATCCCCGGGACAATGGGTTGGAAAATATATGGCGAAGATAGATACAGGAACATAAATATCACACCGAAGATGAGTGTCGAGATATGGACTTGGGTGAGTTTAAACCAATCTAATCTCACACCAGATGCATTGTATACTGGTGATTATGCTTCCATGAAATGCCAAGTCATAGATGATACTTATTCAATTCCTGTCACAGGAGTCTTAGTCAATATATCCGGAGAGCTTCCTGATCAGTATGGGTATGCTTATACAAATGAATCTGGGTGGGCTGAAGTATCATTCCAGGATAATATCGAAGGATTAGAAGATATCTATTGCAAAGTCTATAATCAGAAATATTTCAACGTAACAGGAGTCACGTCGATGAACCGGACGCTCAATACAAGCGTATCATTTGTCAAGCTGAAAGTCTGGGATACAAGTGATATCAAAGTGGTGTATGAAGATACGCCGATGTTCATATATGCGAATTATACTGATCAATACAAAGCAAGCCCGACAGGCGCGGCATGTAATATCCTGATTTATGAGAATGGTTCTACAGTCAATATGACCATGAACACATCGACGAATAATGTGACGCATTATTATAATTATACTTTTGGTACCGCAGGCGTGAAACTATTCAACATAAGTTGTGATTCCGATAAGTATCTTACAAGCAAGAACAGCTCTTTTGCGATCATAAATGATTCACGAGGTCCTCATATAACCTTGAGATTGCCATTGAATAATTCTGTATTCTCACCTGGGAATATATTCTTTGAATACAATGTGACTGATGATACTGGTGTGATGAATTGCTCGCTTGTGATCAATGATGTGATCAATATCACGAACACATCGATAAACATGAGCAAGCCGCTCAATTTCACTTTGGATTTAAATGTAAATGGGCAATACAATTGGTCGATAAATTGTACTGATAAATCTCCTTTGCATAACCACAATAGAAGCAATCTTTTCAATATCACAATAGGCGGGCCTGAATATAATATCAGTCTTATAGAATATAGTGATTCTGTTTTTGTGAATGATACAAATCGGAGGTTTGTGATCAATGTGACTAATATTGGTGATCTTCCAGGATATAATATTAGCTTCAATTTCACAATACCTTCTGACTGGGTGCATGTCAATACATCAAATTACAGCTTAAATATCCTTGATGCTGGAGATCATGTCGAATATGCCTGGCTTGTCAATATCAATGCGACTGCCCAGATCGGACGAAAAGAGATTAATTTCTCTGTCGCTTCTCGTGCGAACAGCGCGATCCGATTCCTAAATGTCACTGTGCTATCCAAAGCGAAGATATATAGGATGCAGCCAAACCCTGTCGACAATGATAATGAGATGAAAGTCGCGTTCACAGTCTATAATCCGAACATGAACACTAGTTTCTATATCGAGAATGTATCTGATATCTGGTCTGCCGATGGGATCATCGGAAACATCGGGACAATCACTGAATGTTATCCAAATTGTATCGCGTCTGATGCAGCAGATTCTATAAACTTCAGCGGAAGCCATCTGATTACACCAAATAATTTCACGACATTCTATTATATGGCCGATGTTCAGGGTATTGCCGGTGGTTCTAGCGCGACTGCGCTCACTAAGATAAATGTGAGTAGTCAGACAAGTCAGGGAGTCACTTTCGAAGCATCATCTGCCACCGCCTTTGTCAGACTTTCGCTTGATGAAGGGAACAGATATAATTTCAGCTATCATGACCTCAATGACACATATGATTTCATGGTCATAGTAGAAGAGACTGCCGATGATGGAGCCACCGGACTTTCGGCAGGACAGATAGTGAATATCACTTTGCCATCTGATTGGTTCTATATATCAACCGAACATCCAAATGTTACCGTCAATGGTAATTATGTTGAATACGAAATACAGCAGGATATAATCCGTGGGACTTCGCATCCGAACGAGACATTCTTCTTCAGCGCGACTGCGCCTGACACTAATAATATGAGTCTGTTTGTTACTGAGATAACTGGTACTGATACTGCCGCGCAGGTACATGATGATCTCTTCGAGATGGTATTGACAACTACTCCTGTCGGTCCGAAGATCAGGGCGGATGATACTGAATACATGCAGGGAGAGATTATAAATCTCACTGGATATAACTGGGATGCAGCCGCGGATATCTCTATAAATATCACACTGTCAAATGGTTCAATGATAAATTTCACGACGGCTGCAGATGTCAATGGAAGATTCAAGACAAATTATACATTGCATCTTAATGCGTCCCTTGGCAGCACAAACATCTTGGCATATGATTTAGTCGATCCAATCCAGAACTGGACATTGAATGTCACCATCGTAGACAGGGTCGCGACACTACAGGAGAATGGGAAATTCTTCTCGCCGAATGATACTGTATCTGTCATAGGATATAATTATCGGCCATATGAGAATGTGACTGTCGGATTCTATCTTGAAGATGGTACGCCGATGCAGTATCGTAATGCGAGCACAGATCATGTGGGAAGAATGGTGGAGACTTTCATAGTGCCGTATAATCCTTCGAACCAGACATACAGGATCACCGCGACTGACAACAATAATCCTGAACTGAATAGCACGATCTATTTCCGGGCAGGATATGTAGTATCAGAAACAAGCGATCTTGCTCAGTATTATGATTCAGCCGAAGATGTATCTGGTAATTGCACTGACGACATCGCGACAGCAGGAGATTCATTGTTCTGTCAGCAGGGTGACTGGAAGCATCTTGAATCAGGGCCAGGCAAGTATTCCTTTGTCAATATGACTTGGAACAATTTCACACAGAACAAACCGAACGCTAACTTGACATTCGAGAATGTGTCGGTGCATTTTGATTGGTTTGTCCCAATGAGAACAAAAGGGACTATCGCATATGCTAGAGTCGATCTCCTGAATGAATCGAATTCACAATTCATAAACGGCACATGCATATTCAATCAGACAGTCCGTGAGAATTATGAACCACAATATTATGATTGTGACCTCACCGGATACTTAAATGAGAGTGCTTCAGATAATGTGACATTGAGGATTTTCTTTACTGATCCTCCAAGTTCAAAATACAATTACCTAGATTTCGTGAGGCTTGATGCTTTGTATCATTCCGAGCCGAAGATGATGATCAGCAGGATCAAGTATAGGCAGGGAGATATCGTCCATATAAACGGAACGAGTTTTGGACGTTTCGCGAACATCACTGTCAACATAACGAACACAACCGGCCAGAATCCTCCTGGCGGCCTTTTCTATCTGAATGCGACAGGAGAGGGTGATTTTAACACCACATTCAATCTTTCGTTCGCAGCAGACATGGGATTATACAATGTCAGTCTGTATGAGAACTGGGCACCGACCATCGAGCGACATGGGAATTTCACTGTATGGGACAGGATAGCGTCATTGTTCACAGACAGGCTTTATCATAATTCATCGTATTATGTCGGGCCTGTGGACAATGTATCTATGTGGGGTGAATATTATACCCCGGATGAGAATGTGACATTGCTCATGTATCATGCGAATGGTACATTGATGAAAGGTTTCCCGATGAATGTGTCGACAGATGCCAGTGGCATGATAAATTATACAATAAACACAGAGAATGCGACTGGTATAGGTTGGTACACATTGAACGCGACAGACAACACAGATAACACACTGAGCGCTGTAAAAAAAATCTATTTCGCGATCGCAAGGACAATGGATGCTGCTGTCGCATATTTCGCAGATGAAGAAGATCCTGCGTCAGGCGATTGTACGACAAGCCTTAACGGAAGCGATCTTGTTTTCTGTCAGGATGCTGATCCATACAAGCTGGAATCGACAGTTGCAGGAGCAGATTCGCGTGTGAACATGACATTCACGTATACTGATTCGCCGTATGCATCGTTTAATATGACAAACCTGTCCATGCATTTCGAATGGTATTCGCCGATCACAGACGAAGCAAAAGAGGTGGAAGTGCATGTGGACACGATGGACATGTCTGCTGTGTTCGAGAACAATATATGCAATTATACACAAGATGTGAGGGACTTTGATCGATCCCAGATATATGATTGCAACCTGTTCGGTATATTCAATGATACGGATATCACTGAGAATATAACCACAAGGCTGAACTTCGCAATCACAGAAGCATCGCATGCATCTCATTATCTGGACTATGCGTCGATCGAGATGGTGTATCGGGATAAAGGCACTCTGCGTCTTAATGATTCATCTGATCCACCGCAGAATCTCACTGTGATGTTATATGCTCAATCTAATTTCACGGCGCAGTATCAGACATTCCAGGGTGTCGACCTTCAATATGGAAACTGCAGCATATCGTTTAGTGACAATTATTCTTTGGTCTATAATATGACCTGGGATGCTGTGAACAGTGTCTTCACTTATAATAGATCATTTGATTCTGGCGGCGATTTCGTATGGAATGTCACATGCGGCGCACAGTATTATCCTTTGATATCGGCTTCGAATAATATCACTGTATATGCATATCACAATCTAAGCATAGAAAAGGTGATAGATATTGTCGCAGATGACAGATATAACATCAGTTATTATGTATGGAATTTCGCGGCATTCAAAGAGAAGAATCTGAAAGTATATGACTTGCTCCCTGCTGAATTTGTGACGGATTATGGCAGCATGGCTCCGAATCAAAGCATATATTTCAGCGGTTTTTACACAGGGAACGCTTCTGTATGGGACGTAGATGTACTCGCAGAGAGCGGTTATAGCTTCAATTATTACCTCAATGGTACGGGAGATCACAGCACATCGTTCCTGTATCTCATGGCGCTCGACCCTATATTGCAACCCAGCACAGGGTAGTGTTTTTTGGTAGCGGCTGTCCGTCTACTACCCGGACGGGCAGCTCGCCCTACCTTCTTTTTTCTTTATAAACTCTTTTTAAATGCTTTCATAATATTTATATAGTATCTAGTTGATAATAACAGATATGGGGTGCAGTTTCAAAAGAGGTAATGTCGGTCTAGGACTTCTCATAGCTCTTATCGCTTTCATGATAGTCTCTGCTATAGCAGGAGGAGCCATAATGCTCTCAACTGGGACTTTAAGGACTGCTGCATTCATCAATCTGAAGGATTCAAGAGATAAGATGACTAATTATGCACAAGTCCTTCTTGTCGAAGCTGAAGATGGTAGAGAAGATACCCTGAATCGTTTCGAAATCCATGTCCGAATGCCGCCTCAATCAAACACGATCAACCTCAATAAGACACTCATAATCTTCAAGAACAGGAATGCGTCTGCGTTCCTGACTTTCAATCCTGCATATGAATCTGCTAACTGTTCAGTCCGTGGTCCAAACGGGTATATGACTTTCAGGACTGAGAATTACGGTAGTGCGATAGTCTGGAACGACACGATAGTCAAGACTGGTCTGCCAAGCACCACCATCAGCGCGAACTTTGCGACAAGCGATCTGACATCCGATCTGGATGGCGACGGCACGATCGATCGTGTTTTTGTCTGTTGCGGTGCTCTCTGCTCAGATGTCGATGATTCTACACAAAGCTTCATAAGGTTCAATCTGAGCAGCGTTGGATCAGCCTATGTCCCATTGCTCCAGCCTGATGGAAGCCCGGTCACCGACCTATGTTCTTCTGCTGGATTGAGTATAGGCAATAATATGACTCCTATTAGAGTCGGGGATACTACTTATGGGTATTTTTCAGCCACAACAACGACTGCCGCAATCGCGACAGTAGATGCGGGAGGTGGTGGGACAGGTCTTGCATATGTCTATATGCCAGTCAGTGTCCTTGATCTGAATCGTGACGGACAGAATGATTATCTTTATCTAAACCTTACACATGTCGCTGTGCGGCTCAGTGATGGACGGACCGGTGACATCCCATTGAATGGTTATGCTGATTGGACTGATCCAACGACAGCTATCAATGTCGATCAGGATCTCAGTATAGGTGGTGAATACATGGGCCATATCACGATGGCTGGGGTTGTCGCGACCAATGATGTGTTTCCTGCAAATGGCATATTCAGATTCACGCCAACGAAAGAATATAGGGGATGGTATGCAGTCGAGCCTCTTGTCGAAGGCGCTGATTATCAGACAAATCATCTATCTGCTGGTGATGTCATCAAATTCTGCTTTGAATCGCCTGCGCCTATCGAGCCTAGTGACTCGATAAACATCGGATTTGTATCTAGTACGCAGGAGTATTATGTCTCGCTTGGGATAGATGTCTTTCCGTTTGAATCCATGAAAAGAGTGGGCCTTTATCCTTGATGCTTGCATTCACCCAAGAATAATATGTTGATTTTGGTATTATCAGTACCATACTTCTTTTATCCCAAGAAAGTAGCCAATCACATTCGCAAGGAAATGGACCGCCAGGTTCACGATCATCAGGGTGATGATGATCTCTTTGCCCGGGATGTACATGACAAAGCCAAAAAGCAGGCCAAAGACCGTGAAATCAAGTTGGTCAAATGGGAAAAAAGGCCTTCCTGGCTTGATGTCAAGCTGTCTCTTTGCGAGGCTTTCTATCATGTCTCCGATGAGCGCGCCGCTTGACAGCAGCAGTCCCCAGAAGAAAAGATTCATGTTCGAATAATCTAATATCGATATCGATGAAAAGAAACTGAATCTGATAAGATATCTCTGGAGATATGCGAATGCGATCCCAATCGCTACACCAGAGAAAACACCTCTCCAGGTCTTGTTTTTTCCAAGAAGCGACCTGTTTCGCAGTTTGTATCCATTGTCGACAGGTTTTTTCAGAAAATCAAGCCATTTAATCTTCGCTGCGAACACAGGTGCCATGTTGGCGAAATAAGCAGGCACAAAGAACCACATGGCTGAAAGGATTGTATGCATGATCTCCATACTTGTCCCTCGGGTTTTAGTGGTTTATAAAACTTTAGCCAGCTTCAGCCACCGAAAACTTTAAAATAGGCTCTTCTCTATTTCTTGACAATGCATATGAGGAGGATCTTAATTTGAAACAAATCGATATAAACGATAAATTAGAGAAAGGCGCAGTGTTGGCTAGGCTTGTCGTTGAGCTTCTTGGAAAACCAAAAGAGCATATAAATGAGACTTTGAGATTGGTCGTGCAGCGGATGAAGGATGAAGAAGATATTCATCTTATAAAGGAAGAAGTCTATGAAGCGGAATTCCGCGATGATTCGCAGATGTTCTCAGCGTTTGTTGAACTTGAGGTGCTTGCAGAGAATATACCTTCCCTTATCGGGTTGTGTTTCTTTTATATGCCTTCATCGATAGAGATTGTCGAACCGTCTCATATCCATCTGCAATGCAGTGACATAACTGATCTGTTCAATGATCTCATGGGAAAATTACATAAACTTGATATGACAACAAAGAATCTGCGTGCTGAGAATGATTCGCATAAGATTGCCATGGGAAAGCTTCTCAAATCGAGCATCAAAGCTATCGTCGAGAAAGAGCGGACCGCAAAAGAGGTCGCTGATATCTTGACTATACCTGAAGATCAAGCAAAATCTATCCTTGAACATATGGAAAAAGAAGAGAAGTCGATTGTCAGAAAGGGGAACCGCTATGGAACAGCATGATATCCTTGATAAGGAGATTGATAACAAGAATAAGATAGAAGCGCTTCTCTTCGCAAGCGCTGACGGTGTCAGAGTCGAGGATCTTGCACGGATGTGTAACATAGCTATGCTTGACGATGTGCATTCCTTGATCTCTAAATTGAAAGGTGAATACAAAGAGCGAGATTCACCGATAATCATCACTCGGGAGAACGATCTTTATAGATTCGCAGTATCTGAAAAGTATCTTCAAGTCATACAATCGATAAATACCAACACCGAATTATCTACTGGGATCATGGAGACTCTTGCGATGATTGCTTGGCGTCAGCCAGTCATCCAGTCTGCCATCATAAAGATCCGTTCGACAAAAGCATATGATCATATCGCTGAACTTTTGGAAAAAGGGTTCATCTCAAAGGAAAGATTTGGTAGAAGTTATATGTTGAAGACAACACAGAAATTCGCTGAATATTTTGACATACCATCAAAAGAGGCGATCGCGAAAGTCTTCAAAGATTTCGAAGTTGATCTTAAACGTGAGGATGGTCAGCAGACTTTGAAGATCGCTCCTCATCCATTGGACGATGATGTCCCACATCTTGGAAATCTCGAAGTATATGGGCAGGAAGGAAATGCGCCTGTCGGTGGTGTAGGATTCCAGACATATAGCACTGAAGGCAAAGAAAAACTCGCTGATGACTCATCAGATAAGATAGATGATGTTTCTAAGATTTCTGAAGAAGAGAACAAAGACCAGCTAAAACCTATGCAGTTCGATGTGAAGGAAAAGGAAGGATTGCAAGTCAAGGCACACAGTACAGAAGAGAAAGAACCAAAGGATCAATTCACTTTTCCAAAACCTGATTCGTTGGATAGGACGGATAAAGACAGTAAGGGTGTGAAGACTGCCGGAAGCTATATCAATGTTGACTTTACAGAGGACGCAGATGCCGACAAAGAAGAATATGGCGACGATGCAGACCTTGTAAGAGCACGGGCAAAGGAGATTCTCGATGATGAAGAATCTGGTGTTGTATCTGAGGAGACAGATAGGGACCCTGATTCGCTCAGGCTTGGGCCCTATCCGGTCCAACAGGCGAAATATGAGCTTGAAGGCATGAAATTGAACCAGCGGGCAAAGAATCTTATGGATGAACTCACGCATGACGAAGCAGGTCTCTCTTTTATGACTGATGAAGTGGATTCTGATAAGGCCGAAGAGATGGATTCAGACAGCGAAGTGGATTCCAAGCAAAAAGAGCTCGAAGCCGGACATAGTAACATAGAAGACAAGATGCCTGAACTTAAAGATAAAAAGATTGCCCATGGGTCAAAAGACGAAGAGACCAATGAAAACCAGGGGTAAGGAGATTCTTGTAGTGTTGTTTATAAATAAATTTATATATAGTTAGTCATAGATATCATCATATGGACAGACTATCTGGTTATATCCAGCATCATCTGACGGATTATATAAAGAGAGAGCTGGATCATGGATATTCGCTTGATTCTGTAAAAGATGTCCTTCTGAATTATCATCATCATAATATTGTTGATGAAGCTATAAAACAGCTGAAAAGCGAGGGTTTCAGTTTCCCAAAGAAGAAGAAGGCAGGCAAGACAAAGATGCTTGACAAAAGGCTTTTTCTTGAGACAGTAAATCTTCTCCAGGATTATATAATCCGGCAGAAGAAAAGGGGATACAAAATCGAAGGGATCAAGGAAGCCCTGACAAATTACGGTCATTCAAAAGAGACTGTGAAAGCCGCGATCGATGCTGTCGAGTATGGGGTGCGTCCGCTTTTCATCGAGCCATTTGATTATGGAAGATTGAGACGGTTTATCTTCCCAATCTCACTTGTAGGTTTCTTTATATTCACTTTTTGGCTCGCAGCCTCGGTGGATGAGAGCCTTGTGAGAATAATTGCCTTGTTTTTTCCTACAATCCTTACTATATTCCTCGTGCGAGGGTTTTTCAGCACATTTCGCTATAAGCAGGCGTTGCTTGCATTTCCTCTTTTTTTGATTCTTATGTATTACCTTATCGGCTCGACAGGCCAGCTTTTTTTTGAAGATGTGGAACTTGTGAATCTCAGTGTGTTAAACGCCATCTTCGCTTTCATGTATTCTTTCTTTTTCATCGGTGAATCAGCAGAGGTCGTCGAGTCTGAGAAAGAGGATTTGCGAGAAGCTATCACTCATGCTGATGCAGAAGCTCTTGAAGAAGAATTCGGGAAAGCGAAGCTGTCTGAGAGAGAAGTCGATAACATAATAGAAAAAAGGATCAAGGAAGAATCAAAAGGTCTACAACCGATCAAGTTGACTGTGAAATGAGCTATCACTCGGGTCTTTGTAAACTTAAACTATTGACTGATCGAGAATCTAAGAATAAGCAAGGCCAATGACTGGATCAATCGTCTAAGGAATTATTCGTCATGGCCGATTTCTTCCAATCATATAAAAACATTGCTAGGAATGTCTTTTAAGAATGTCTTTTAATATCATTTTTGTATGTTGGAATCAATCATTATGCATTTCCTGACCAAAGAACATATAAAGATTCAGTCAATCTAAATGGATGCGAATTATAATCTTGCATTTCCACTAGTCAATTGACTGATGGTGATTAAATGGAAATGTAAAGGTCCGAGAAAACGACCCGGAGCGAAGCAGAGCTAAGTTTGCTAAATTCTGCTTTAGCAGAATTTAAAACTGCTTTGCAGTTTTAAGCAAATTTATAATTCGCTTTGCGAATTATGCCACTGGTCTGTGATCGTTGGTGGTCGTTTTCGATTGACTTGATTATGTGATAAATATGTCAAACGCCAAAATTGTAGCAAGAAACATTGCTTTGCAGACTGTCTCGATATTGATTAGCATAATACTCTCTTTATTCATTTCTGCAATGATAACGAGGTATCTTGGCGATGTAAATTTCGGTGTTTATTCTATTGCAATAGGTCTTGCTACTTTGATTGCTTTTTCTTCAGAAATGACTCTTACGCAGACTGCGAATGTTGAGATCTCAAGAAATAGAAAAAATACCAAATTATTATTTTCAAACATTTTATTTTTGAAAATAATATTGGCGTTCATCGGTTTCTTTATCATGCTAATAGCAAGTAAATTGCTTGGCTATAGTTCTGATTTTTTTGTTATTCTAATTTTTATTGGGATCTACATATATTCGAATTCATTTAGGCAGTTCTTCTTTGCTGTAATAAGAGCATTTGAAAAATTTGAATTTGAGGCAGCTATGATAGTGATCGACAAAATACTTACATTAGCTATTGTCATAATAACTATGTACTTCAAGTTTAGTTTATTGGTTTTTTCGCAGATTTTAATGATTACATCAGTGGTATTGTCAATTGTGAGTTATTTTTACATCAAGAAGGTCTATAATATCTTTTTCTGTTTTGAAAAATTTTCAAAAAAAAATTTAATAATTGTTATAAAAACCGCGACTGCTTATTGCTTATGGAATATATGTGCTTATGTACACATGCAATCCGGCCCAATTATTCTTTCTAAGATTGGATCAATGCAGATGGTCGGGTGGTTTAATTCTGCTAATCAATTATTTGTTCAGCTTTTTTTTATTTGTACTATTGTATTCAATTCCCTCCTTCCTACAATGGCAAGGTTCTCAAAAAATAATTCATCTCTATTGAATTTTACATATAATCTTGGTATGAAATATCTATTTTTGTTATCTTTACCAATTGCTGCTGCTACGACTCTTCTTGCTAATAAGATTATATTGTTATTGTATGGCGAACAATTCTTCAATGCTGGAGGCGTTTTGGCTGTGCTTGTTTGGGCAATTATTCCTTATTATCTTGTATGTGGTTGCGGAAACCTGATTCTTGCAACAGGCAATGCGAAAATGGGATCATTGCTGTATCTTATTACTGCAGTAATTTCCGTCCCGATATATTTTGCGATGATCAATGTTTATGGGTATATTGGGCTTGCGTATGGGATGATAATTACAATTATTTTACTTTTAACACTTCTTTTTATTCTAGTTGATCGGAAAGGTTATAAAATCGGGCCTGTTATGCCTTATCTTAAAGGTATAGTTTCAACAATAATAATGTATTATTGTTTGACTTTTGTATCGCAAAAGGCTTTGTATATTTCTATTCCAATAGGGTTCTTTGCATATATGATTCCTCTTGTATTCATTTTCAAAGTATTTTCAAAAGAGGAGAAGGATATCATGAGAAGCCTTCTTAAATAGAATATATTTATAAATGTTCTTGATACTCTATGCTATTATGCCTGAAGAAAATAAACAAAGAAAACTGAATTTCAATATCACAGATGGGTCACTTTTCTTTGCTGATGAGGTCGCAGTAATCCATAATCTCGCAAAACTGTTTGTTGATTTCAAGAACACATCTCCAAGGGTGGACATAAGATATAACGAGTTCCAGCCGATGGTTCTTGAACATAATGTGATTATGATGGATTTATGGACCGCAAAACAGCTGCATAAAAGTCTTGGTGAGAATATAGGGAATTATGAAAAATCGTTCGGCAAGATAAAGATGCCAGAACCGATAAAGAAAAGCGAAAAGATGGCTAAAGATGCCCAGAAGATCGCATGCAAGCCAAAGCCAGTGAAGACCATCAGTCCACCTTCTTATTTTGGCTAAATTACTTTTTTGGGGGGAAATGACATGAAAAGATTTACAAAAGGATTAGTAGCATTGATCACAGCAGCGACTATAGGAACTTGTGGATATTCGACTTGTTCAGGTCCTGATCTTGAGATGAAGGAAGGGTATTCTGATCTTGATAAGTCGATGAAACAAGAAGTATCCATTCCATTTGTAGAAAAGTTCGATGTGCGCGATAACCGTATGAAACCAGTCTCAGCAGATGAATTGCATCAAGAACTTTCTGGATTCATGTCCTTACGTAATAACAAAGACAGGGAGAAATATGGCATATTGCTTTTTCTACAGGCTGGATTCAAAGAATCGGATATCTCGCGACAGAGGGTGAATTCGGACTATAATAATATTATTGTAGAAAAAAAAGGTAAATCTGACAAGACCATAGTTATCGGTGCCCATATCGATCGCGTGAGCCAGGGGAAAGGTATCATCGATAATGCTTCAGGATCCACGCTTGTGACAAATCTCGCCCAGGCAATAAGGGGTGAAGATACAAAATACACTTATCGTTTTGTGCTTTTCACACTTGAAGAAAGTGGTCTTATAGGGTCAAGAAATTATGTCAAACGAATGACCAAAGACGATAAGGATAGATTCGCCTACATGATCAACGCAGATTGTGTTGGTGTTGAACATACTGTGATATATGCGAACATATCAAATGATGGTCTTGAGTCTACGCTTGCAAAGATTGGTGAACAACGTGGATTTGTTTTCAGAAAAGAAAATCTTTCTCCGTGGTATGGGGTGGATTCACTCTCATTTAGGAGGGCTGGTCTTCCATCGGGAAGCCTTGCAACAACCAACTATGAAGATAAGATCCATAAGCCTTCTGATACTATTGATAAGATTGATAAGAAAGAACTTGCAAAGACATATCAATTGATGTTGGACCTCCTATTTGTCACAGAGAGATCTAAATTGTGATATCTAATGATAAAATCTTTATATCATCAATAATTGCATAAGCTAAATATGGGTGTTTTATGAACAAAAAACTTAATGTTGCATACGTATACTGGGGTAAAGAACCGCATCCAAGAAGAAAGCAATGCGGAATAGCAATCAATTCATCTTTTTATCGTATTAATCGATCACTTTTTCATCCTTTTGGAGAGATTATCGATTCATTTTTTTTGGCTTTTAAAATTGCTTTGAAACGTAAATATGATGTTATACTGGTTGATAGTGTTATTGCACTGGAATGCGCATATTTTTTGAGACGATTATTCTCTCCACGTATCAAAGTGGTTTTTTATGTTGTTGACCCAACTTTCTGGCCAGGAAGCATAGAGAAAAAGAAAATAAGGAAAATGTTCCATTTGATGCTTGGAACAATTGTTGATGGATTTTTAGTTCCATCTGAAATGATGGCAAATGATGTGAAAAAATATTTTCCGAAAAAGAAGATTCAATATGCACCCACTTTTTTGTGGAGAGATGCTAAAAAGTTACGTTCAATAATGCCTGATCTAAAATCAAAAAAGATGATTATGGTTGCTCAAAATCGTCCTGAAAAAGGAGTCGATAATCTTGTAAATGCATATGCAAAAGCAAGAAAAATTAAGGTCCTTCCAGAATTATTTCTGATTGGGGAAAATACTAAAAAATACAAAAAAAGGTCAATCCCTGGATTAGTTGCAATTGGTAGATCCGAACATGTATTGGATTATCTAAAAAAAAGCACTTTCCTTCTACACCCTGCTAAATTTGATCCTTCTCCTAATGTGATACCTGAAGCAATGGCGGCCGGAGTGATTCCTGTTGTGAGCAGGCATTGCGGAAATTATAAAGCAGTTGAATCAATAAGTAAGAAACTTTTATTTGATGGGATTGATTCTGAATCGATCAGATGTAAGATTGAAGAAATACAATCTATATCTCAATCAGAGATCAAAAATTTTTCAAAAAATGCCAGACTAATCAGTTCTGATTTTGAAAAGGAAAAGGGGATCAAGATATTTGTCCGATCTTTCAATGAAATAGTTGCTGGAGTACAATCTAAAAAGCGAATGATAAACCGTCGCAGATAATAATTTGTTCATGAGAAGTGCACGAGACAGATTATGTTCTGAATAAGTTATTATTGAGAACTTTCCGGTTTAATACGAGGAAATACTTTGTATTTCTATACATTGTTCCTTCGGAATAATACTCTAAGGCGAGTTCTCAAGTCAGATGTCAGAAATTTGAAAAATTTCTGATCACACGGAAATGCAAAAAGAATTTCCGTCGAATTTGTTCAGACTATGATGCGAATCCGGTTAATACCACGCCCCTAGGGGTTGTGGATAGGATTTGCTTATACATCTACTGAACAAATTTTTGTTATTGTGTTGAAAAAAGTTCATCCTTTGATAATGGCCTCATTGTATCATCCCTATTTTCATATGTCTTATGCCAGAATTCCAGACACAGAATATTCCATAACTTTTGTGATTCATCTTTTTTCTTGTTCTTGTGATTTGCAAGCAGTTTTTTTACAAATGATTTGGATATGCCATATTTGTGGATACTTGATTTTGCGAAGAGATTATCGCACAGGTCGATTATGCAGTTGTTAAACCATGAACTGAACGGGGGCGCAAATCCGAGTTTTGGTCTGTTGAGAATTCGGCCAGGAATAATTCCTTTCAGCGCTTTCTTAAGCATGTGCTTCTTCTCGATCCCCTTTAATTGCAAACTTGGATGTATCTTGGCTGAGAATTCCAATATCCTGTGATCAAGAAAAGGAGATCTTGCTTCAAGAGAATTTCCCATGGTTGATATGTCTCCTTTTACAAGCATCTCATCAGGTAGATATGTTTTTATGTTTGTGTAGAGGAGCTTGTTGACATAAGGTATCTTTATTTTATTGAAATACAATCCAATGTGATCACGGACTTTGTCTATTCCAACTGAACTTAGCAAAATATCCTTGTCTTTCTCAAACAGATCGAAATCGCAGAGTGCTTTTATGTAGCTTACAATATCATCTTTATCATCAAGACTGATTATGTTCTTTATGCTTTTGTAGGGCCTGCATCTAGGTATATTATCTGGGAAAGACGAGAAGATCTTCTTTATTGGCCATCTGATGGCTGGGGGTATCTTCTTGAAATGATGAAGATACTTAAGGCCAGTATAATGGTAATACCCAGCAAAAGCTTCATCACCACCATCCCCGTTCAGGACCATGGTAACATGCTTTCGACTTAAGTGTGCCACATAATGAGCTGGGAACATTGC
>PCVE01000134.1 GCA_002762705.1 Candidatus Woesearchaeota archaeon CG11_big_fil_rev_8_21_14_0_20_43_8
TAGAAAACAGATCACATTCAGACAATCTTCTTCTCATCGAAGGTAGCGATCATATGATGCCATGGCAAGGACTACCAGGATTCCTGAAGAAAGCAAAGAAGAGGATCAAGGATCATGATATCGAGCACATATTGCTTAAGGATTATGTCAAGGCTGTGAAGGACGATATAGATCTCACTGAGCTATCCATCCACGAGGGAGAACTGCGATCAGAAGATAGAAGAAGCCTGCTCCGCGGAACTTCATCGACTAGGATGTACCTAAAACAGAGACAGCGAGAGCTTGAGACTCTCCTTGAACGACAATGTGGGCCGGTAGCTGCATTTGTGAACTCTCTCCGATTCGATCCAGAGATATATCTCGAATACATGGACCTCTGGAAAAAACTTGCGAAGAACTTCCCACATGACAGCATCTGCGGATGCAGCATCGACAATGTGCATCAAGAGATGATGGATAGGTATACAAACTGCGAATGGGATGCAAGTATATTACTGAAGTATTCAACAGCAACCATAGCCTCAAAGATAGACACGATCTGGTTTGAGAGAAAAACTGAAGGCATAACGGTATTCAACACCCTTTCATTCAAAAGAGATAGTGTCGTCAATTGCGAGACATTCTCACATGAAAGCGGTGAAGGGATATATGCGATTGATGATGAAGGAAACGAATCTCCCGTGAAAGCGACGAGAAAAGGCATCAGTTTTTTTGCTAAAAATATACCGGCAAATGGTTATAAGACTTACAGAATAAAAAAAGCCACAGCAAAATCAGATTCATGCATCTGCGGAAAAGATTTTATCGAAAACAAGAATCTACGCATCTCTATGAACAATGATGGGACATTCGACCTTGAAGATAAGATGAGTGGAACAACATTCTCTTCCTTGCATAGATTAGAAGACCGTGGAGAAGCAGGTGATGAATACGACCACTCCACTCCAAAAAAAGACCTAGTGGTGAATCCGAGATCTGCCACCTGGAATGTTATGAAAAATAAAGATTATGAATCGATAACTATCGAATATCTTATCGAAATCCCAAAAGCTTTGTCTTTATCCAAAAGATCACGATCAAAAAAGACAATCGAACATATTGTGAAAACAACATTGAAATTATATGAAGGTTCAAAAAGGCTCGATATAACGACAAAAATGAAGAATGAAGCAAAAGACCATTGGCTCAGAGTTGTCTTTCCATCCGGAAGCCCAGCGTATTGCTCTTATGCCCATATGCCGTTCGATATTGTGGAACGATCCACAGACTTTCCAGAAGATTGGCACAATCCGACAAATTGCTTTGAACAACAGCTGTTCTGCAAGGTGAATGATCTTGTTGTCTTGAACAAAGGCCTGCCAGAATATGAAGCGACAGAGAGTGGCGATATAAAACTCACATTGCTTAGATGCACAGACAGGCTTTCAAGACCATTGAAAAATATAAGGCCAGGAAATGGTCATGCTGGACCATGGAAATATACACCAAAAGGTCAATGCCTTTTCGACCATGTGTTCGAATATTCATTATACCCGGACAGTAAACATGATATGGCTCGGGTTATGGAACAGGCGCTTGATTTTACGACGGCATTGATCGCGACGCCTGTGCAAAGACATGAAGGTCATCTGGCTTCGAAAGGATCATATTTTGATTGCACATATGGAAATCTTGTACAGAGCACTATGGAACCATTGGAAGATTCCAGGGGATTTCGGATACGTCTTTTCAATCCCGAAGATAGACCAAATGAATTCTATCTGCCAGACAATATCCTCGGGATGAGATGCGACATCAACGTCGTCGATCTGAAAGGGACCATCAAAGAGAAATACACAAAGAGACATACCATTAGACCAAAAGAGATCACCACAGTAGAATATCGGATCATCAAAGAGACAGACAAAGAATAAGATTAGGATCTGGGCATAACGCCAGCATCTTCTCCCTATCTTGTTCGCTTGTGACACCAGGAAAATCTCCTTCTTTTCCGAGCATGGCTACGATGATTTGAAAATGTAGATGAGGGGGCCAGTTACCATTCTCGGGATAATTACCTATATGACCAATGACCTGGTTCTTTGATATTGATTGTCCTTTGCTAAGACCATTTAATGACTCCCGACTAAGATGACCATAAAGTGTGAAAAATGTGGTTCCATCCAATTCATGCTGTAATATGATAGTCGGGCCATAATCACCGTCAGCCGCATTGTCATTGAAGCTGTGGACTTTTCCGTCGAGAGGAGCGAACACATCATTCCCTGCCGACACCCATAAATCTATCCCAAGATGTATCGTGCGCCTGTTCTCGCCGCAGAACACATCGCTATGATCATAGATCGTCCTGTCTTCATCATATTTTCCTATGGCGAATGCAGAACTGGTCTCAGCAATCTTGGCGAGGATGAATCTTTCAAATGCCTTAGGATCAGACAGATCGACATCTTTTAGAGTCCTATTTCCAGCAGTAAGATCCAGGATAGTGAACGGCAAATTGCGATCCAGACAAATCACATTGCCAAAAGCCATCTTATTTTTCTCAAGCACAGCGGTAACTGACATCATCTTACCTCATGTTATGTACCACACATTTAAATTTTCATATGGTCCGGATTCATCTATTTCATGATCTCCAGAAAGCAGGCATTGCTTCATCAGGCGGCCAGCATAAGAGAAACCCATATTGTGAAACGAACGATTGATCGGAAGATGACATGCCCTAGCCTCTGCGTAGATAAGATCCGTATCATTATAGATCTCATCCACGAGTACCATCGTGGCCATGGTGACAAGTCCCCTCCCTCTATGATCTCTCCTTGTCGCCATCTCTGATAATTCACAGATCCTGAAATCTCCACGTTCTGTTGGAACAACACCTATCTCTGCCACAGCTGTCGAGACAATCTGGTCATCAGATAGTGATCTCACCCCATAGACCACTGAATTTGAGATCATATCACTTATCGCTGCCCGATCAAGAGTCGTCGTATATGTCTCGAAAGCCTCAGCATATAATCTTTCAAGTGAACAGAAATCATCAGGAGTTATCTTAGAGATATCGAGCCGCTCGATGATATACTCCGAACTGCCGCCCCTTTGTTCTCTTTGTAAACCACACCTCGCTTGGATGACCAGATGGTCTTCTGCTTCAAGAGTCTTTGGATCTTCGATCCTATCCCAGACATTGAATCCTATGAAAACAAGATCAATGCCTGCAAATCTTCCAGTAAGCGGAATGATGGCTTCTCTATGATTATTATAATCCAAATCACCCTTACAGAAGAACCTTGCTGTCATCCGGGTCGCATGATTGGATTCCATCATGATAATTCCTTTATCCACAAATAAATCTATTGATCCTTTATCTGAATGGATATCTGTCGAGAAGAACTTCACACGTTCGTTTCTCTCATCATGATACATCTCACCGATCCTCCCCAGACTTGGATTCTCATATACATTTTGTGTATTTATCATATCACACCTCGCTTTCGTAAGAAAAGGAAATGCTTAAATAGTATTATAACTTAATGTAAAATAATTCACAAATAAAAAATAAAATGTAAAATGGTGACAGTAGCTCGTATTGTAGAGAAGATAATAAAGAACAAGCCGTTCGTGCAGGAAGCCCTTTCAAAGGGCATAATCAACAATGCCGCGCTTGCTGAGAGTATAATGCCTATCGTCGAAAGAGAGTTCAATGGAGCAGTCAAATTCTCTGCTGTCAATATGGCATTGAGACGCCTGTCTGAGAAGCTTGGCAAAACACTCGCACAGACCGCTCATTTCACAGATGTATCAGATATATCCATAAGATCAGACCTAGTAGAAATCACGTTCTATAAAATCGAAAATATCCAGAAGAAGATACAAAAGCTCTATGATGTCGTCGATATCAATTCCGGCGATCTTCTTACAATCACCCAAGGACTAAATGAGCTAATGATTATCACAAACAAAAGACATCAAAAAGAAGTACTCACACTTTTCCAGATATCAAACGTCAAAAAAATAATAGAAGGCCTTGCGAGCATAACTATCAATATCCCGCTAGAATCATCAGAGACGATCGGACTGTTCTATATCGTCACAAGAGCGCTCAACTGGGAGAATATAAATATCGTCGATGTCGTCTCGACTCTCACCGAGATGACATTCATAATAAAAGAGAAAGATACTGGACACGCATTTGAGACATTGAAGGATCTTATCAAAGAGAACGGTTAGGATCTAGTGGATTTATCTTCTCTTTTAGCTTCTGAATATCATGCCTGTTCTCTTTTGCCTTCCTTGCTTCATCCCTTGTGAGCCCATCATGATCCACGATCTCTATCCTATATCTTCCAAGCGTCACAAGATATGAGAAGATGAATGTGAAAGACGCAGCAAAAGTCAACACTACAAGTTCAGTGTAGAACAGCCAGTCATTTGGTTCTCCTATGAGGAGTGTGTGATCATTTGAAAGAAGCATCCTCCAGAAAAGAAATGCCATTACTTCGACCACTGTGAAAAGTATACCGATATATATCCAGAAGATTATTTTCATGCTTCGTTCCATTCTCGTATCTCCTCTTCGTCTTCATCGATCTTATCTTTCTCTTTCTTGAGATGCACCTTGTAGACAAAACGATAGAATATCCCGATCCCAAGCAGAAGCAACCCGACTATCGATAGGGCCCTGATCCCATTGTTCAATCTGAATTCATTCGCAAAAAAGAGGACTATCGCAGTCATGGAAAAACCAAAACCGAGCCATAGAAGCAAAGTATCGACTAACTTGTCTTCTGTCTCCTCGATATCATAGACATATTCTTCTTCGATGACCTCTTTCTCTTTCTCTATAAGTCTATGCTCTCTTTTTTCCTTTTCGTCTTCCTGCTCAGCAGTCAATAGTTTTCGATCTATGCTTTTATCGAATCCTTCCTCAAGCGTCCCTTCTTCTTTTCCCATATTTGGAAAACCTTCTCATCTGCAGAATGCTTTGAGCATCCGGCCATTGCAATAATCATCACAGCAGAACTTGAAGTTATATTCTGTCCTGACATCCATGTCCGACAATATTATGTTTATGTTTTTTCCCTTATCTTCGTCTATCATTATACCTTTCACCATATCCCCATTAATCCATAGTTTGCAATAAGAGAATGAATAGGTCTCATTGATCCAGATGACGGATGTCACATTCAGTTTAGTGAAACTTGTGTTCTTACAATCGGGAGTCATGTTGACCGGCACATCATATCCGACCTCTTTTATCTGGAAACTGGTGAACTGAAGAACACCACTATCTACCCCATAATTGTCAGTTATCGCTCTTGTGCTCTCTCTTGTGCCATGACCGACCATGAATACGCTCAGCACAATAATCACATTGACAAATATGATCGCCACACAGATGCCGCCTATAGCAAATCCGATAGGCAGCATCGCTTTCTTTCGCATATCGATACCTAACGGAGCTTCTATTAATAAAAATATTGTTCCTGATAGAAACATTTTTATAGCTTTTTGTTGTATAATGATTGATATAGTTGAAACTCGAGATATTTGGGGGTAAAGATGTTACAGAACCAAAAGATAAAAGAAGAGATAGCAATAGTATTAGATTACCTTGCTAATGGTTACCCTCTCGATAAAAGACCGATGCATAAGAAGACACCAATCGTCCAGGCTATCGGCACCGAAAGATTTGCGCTTCTTGAACTAGTGCCAAAAAGAGAAATCTCATTGCAGCCAGCTGACGAAGTATATATCGGCGATGGCAAACGAGACAAAATCCATCACATAATCGGCAGACTTCCTTTGAGCAAATTGACTAATTCTGCAAGAAAGGAGATGGAATACATAATAAATGAACTTATAGTGAAAAAAGAGAAGATCTTTGTGGATTTTTTCAATAAGGCACAGCCACTCACCACTCGTATGCATCAGATCGAGCTTCTACCAGGCATAGGCAAAAAGCACATGTGGGACATCATCGGAGCCAGAGACGAACATGAATTCGAAAGCTTTGATGATATAAAGAAACGAGTCAAACTGATATCTGATCCGCAGAAGCTGATCTTCAGAAGGATCCTCCTTGAGATCGAGGGAAAAGACAAGAGAAAGCTTTTCACTGAATGATTCTAACCCTTGTAACTATAACATTCGCTCTCCATCAGACCTGTCTCTGCAGCATCGAGTATATCATCATAAGTGACACATGTCCAAGTCTCATTCAGGTTGATTTTTGTCTGATATCTGTCTCGCATCATAAGAAGTTCATGGGGATAATATTCGAGTCGTTTCATGGCATTCGTCCCGCCATAGACACCTTCTAACCTATATTCGATGATGTAATAATCATCATTAGGATTATAGTCGAAATATTTCGCGAGTATCTCCAATTCGATCTTATCATTTATCTCTTTATACCATACATTCGATCCAAGGAATAATATGAATTTTCCATCGACTGTCTTTGTCCTTGGTTCAGCGGATTTTATCTTTGTCTGGATGAATTTGAACAAAGTATCCTGATTGATCACGAGCCTTTGCTTGTAGATATTATCCTTTGTCTCCTCATCAGCACATGAAGAGAGCGTCACTGCAGAGAAGATCAGTATAAATACAAATAACATAGCAGAGACGGAATTAATTTTAGACATAGAAATAATCTAGCTTTATCTGCTTATTAAAGATGTCGAAAAAAAGTCAAAAAAAAGGCTTTTAATGCAGCCTGCCTTTGTTCGCGTTCACTGAAGGACGTACTTTCTCTGCGCCCTTGCCTTTATTTTGAAGGCCCCTAGATCTCCTTCCAGCAGCAGTCAGTCCACGGAAGACTCTTCCGGTCTGATTGCCTTGGCTGACCCAGGATAGATTCTTATCGCTCTTTATCCTTGGATGATCGCCATCGACAAGTATGATTTCATACCATTTTGAAGTCGCGTTCTCACCGACCCAGTAACTGTTCAGGACCTCGCAGTTCGTGTATTTCCGTGCGGATCTTTCTTCAGCTATCCTCTGATAGTTCTTCGCGACTATCTTCTTACGTCTTGCGTGCTTAGAACGTCTGCCGCCGCTTGGTTTTGGTCTCATCCTTGCGCTTCTGCCGACTTTCTGTCTTACTACAAAGATACCCTGTTTAGCCTTGTATCCAAGTGCTCTTGCACGATCAAGCCTAGTCGGTCGCTCTATCCTGACTGTAGAATCCTCTTTGTTCCAAATAGAGACCCTTTTTGTATAATCCTGCTTCAGGTTCGCTCTTGGTTTTTTCCAAAGTTTACGTACATATTGGTACATTCCCATTTTTACTTCCTCTGCCCTTTGATTTTGGATTCAGGATGCCTTTGGGTGCATTTTCCCACATCTCCTACGGGCTGTAGTGCATGGAAAGGGGGTTCATTTATAAACTTTACTGTAATATCGGGATGAATATTGCGATATCTGGATCAATGGGATGCCCGGAACAAACAATATATCTAAAATACCCATATATTTATATGTGATGAACAAACACCTAAAAACCTAACTTGGAGGTTAATAAAAATGAGCAAAGAAAAAGAATGTGGATGCCACTGCTGTGATGACGAACCGATGAGCACAGAAGATATTGCAAATCATGCTGATGACAAAGTAGATGCTTTGATCCAGCTGCTTCTGAAAAAGAAAGTTATCACTGAAGATGAGTATGACAAAGAGTTCAAGAGTCTATTTGAAGACGAAGAATAGATTCAATTTTTAAATTTCTTCGGATAATGCGGGCAATCTTTGCATTCAGGATTTTCCCAATCTGGAATTTCTGGACATTCTGGGAACTGCTGAGTGCAGCCGCTCCTCTTGAAGACTTCAAGCCTTTCGTCCAGAAGCTCTTCAGGGGATTTCTTCTCTTTTGGCTTTCCCTTACTTTTGACTATATTCACTGGTATTCTTGCCATATAAATGACAAAATGCATTTCTTTTATAAGTGTTTGTTATTTAAGTGGAAAAACATATCTATTTACAAGATGAGAATGCCTTGTCATTCCTTCGCTGGCTTGTCTTTCTTCTCCTTCTTGTCATCTTTCTTGAACTTCTCTTTCAATACTTCTTTGATATCATCCCAGCTCTTGCCGAACATGATGTCACATAGCTCTTTGAAATCAGATACAGCGTACACTTTGAAATGTCCATCGCTAAATGCAGACACCACGTCTTCATCAAGCATGAGATTCTCTATGTTGCTCTTTGGCATCGCGACGCCATAGAACCCTTCCTCGCCTTTGTCGGTGAAATCCTTGCTCGCTCTTTTGCAGACTTCGTAGAATCCCTCTATCTTTTTGTTAGCGCCGCCGATAGGCATGGCATTGCCAAAAGAGTCAGACGATCCTGTGACTGCTATGTTCTGTCGGATTGGGAGTTCAGAGATTGCTGATATCACTGCGGTCAGCTGGCTCAATGTCGCACTGTCTCCATCGATGCTTGAATTGCCCTGCGCTCTTCCGATGACGACGGTGTATGGGAGCTTAAGATCCATGTCAGACAGTTCACCCTTGAGTATATGCTCAAGGAGCTTCACGCTCTTGTTGTAACTATTCTTGCTAAAGCTGCTGTCTTTCTCCAGATTTCTTATGCTGCTCCCCGATTCGAGCTTCCGAGCCACATATCTTTTTGGAAAGCCGAAATCTCCTGCGACCATGAGCACGTTGATCTGCCCTACAGCCCATCCGGATGTATCGACACGTTCCAATCCTCGTTCAATGCGCCCCATGAGATATTGCTCGTAATCATCATCGAATGACTTCTGCAGTCTGATGGCTTTCCTGATATGTTCGCGTGCTACAGAATCAGAACCCTCACGTCTTGCTTCTCTAGCTGAAAGAAGGATCAGTCTTTGGTATGACTTCTCATCAGTGCTTATATTGAGCTTGCTTTGCTGAGATCTAAGGCCCTCTTCGATGAGAGCTTCTATCCCGCTCTTCGAAAGTATAAGGCCTTTCTTTTCTGCAAAATACTGGAAGCGTCCTGCTAATCCCATCAAGATATCATGGTTTGTCGCATCCGCATCTTGCTTGAATAATACCTCGCACCCGAAAAGCGAAGCGAAATCAGGGTCGGACATGCTGAGCCGATTGAAATCGTATTGGTCGCCGACAAGCATCAGCCTGACATCTGCCTCGAGATCATCCGATCTTGTCCTTGGTTGCACAGCCTGTCTCTGATTCATGCGACCATCCGGATCTATATGCCCATAGCCATCCTTCACAGTCCTGACTATCTCAGGTATGAGTGATGGACATTTGCATAGGAGCTTATATGCGTCGAGCATCAGGATGTTCTTGTTTGCTCTGAAGATCGCGCCTGCCTCATAGTAAGAATGGCTGTCGCTTCCGTTCTTTGCAGCAAGCTTTTTTCCAAAGATATTCTCATAGTCATATTCGTCTGGGATCACGACACTTGTAGATGATCCTTCGACTACAACAGCAGCATCATATTTCTTGCATGTCCTCTGGTGTATCTCTTCCTCATCGACAAATCCAGCCTGACCGGAATCAGAGACAAAGAATTTTGTGTCGCCGCCGCCAGACATGATTGTCGGGATATCTTTAGGCAGCTCTTCTTTTATCTTTTGAAGATAAGCCGTGAAAAGCTCCTTGTCTTCATCAGAAACGTCATCGACATGATTCATTTTGAGAAAATCTTCAAAATGTTTTCCGACAATGCTCGTTGCAAGCGCTTCAGGCTTTTGGTCTGAGCTATGGACCGATCCTACGAATTCTTCCATGATCTTCTCAAAGATTTCATTATAATCGCCTACGAATCTGTCGCCTTTCCCTTGCTTGAAGTGATAGCATTCTGAATCCACATCAGCAGTCATAGAGAAAGCATGGACAAGCACCTGATCAGGAGCGGAATTTGGTTCTATGAGATCACCGATGTAATCAACGAGTGGATCATCATCTTTTATCTCCCGGCCATAGACAAAGCAATGGTAACCATCATCCTTGAACTCTGCCATATCTTTGAAAAGCTCAAGACCTTCGATCGCACGTTTCTGCCCGGGGAATAGTGTGGCACATCCATCACATCGATCATCAAGAACTATTGTCTTCCTAAGCTCTTTGAGCGGAACTTCATATTTTTCAAGTAATTCTATCATACTCAAATGGACCCTCCTCCAATAGAACAGGTATGATCACAGATTTTATAAGGCTTTCGACAATGATCAAAACGTAGGTCCGGGTCTATTAGTCATCTTCGTCAAAGCTTTCGCATATTGGCAATATCCGCAATCATCCGCTGGCTTTGGCATATCTCCCTCGAGCACAGAGACCGCTTCATTGAAGATCTTCGCTGCTTTCTTTGGATTGGTATCCAGCTTCATCAGGTCAGATGCGAAGACAATGTTCCCATCAGAGAATATTTTGGGATGCAGAAGCAGGATATACGCAGTGCCGCTTGACTTCATGCCGTTCTTTCTCAGCATCAGATCATAGCAATCCATCTGGGATTGATAATAATGGGAGATGTCTTCTTTTGCAGGGAAACCTCTTGTCTTGAAATCGAATACCGCGAACTTGCCTTCATCATCCACCAGAAGATCATCGATCGCGCCGAAGAGCACATGGCCGTCGCTGCTTTTACATTGTATGCCCTGGCGATTGTTGCGCCATCGGTCCATTTTTTTTCTATCCGGATATAATCTGAACATCCCTTCAAGCTCTTTAAGCTCGATAGGCAATGTGCCATCCTCTCTATGCTTGTCGAAATACTTTTTTGCGACCATATCGATTCCGTTCGGAAGGCTTGGAAAAAGACCCCGCGGCCTGTAGAAAGATCTCTTTTTCTGGAGCCAGAAACATCTTTGGCATTCTTTGAATACATTCAATGCCGATGGAGATAATCGATATGCCATGTCGATTTTTGGTTATTTCGAGGAGATATATAATATCTTCGTCTCTTAGAGACCAACGTCATGCCATGCGATCATCCCGCCTGCGAGATTGAAGACACTGGAAAAACCAAGACGTCTCATAAGCGCCATCGCTCTAGCTGATCGCCTGCCGCTCCTGCAATAGACCAGATACTTGTTCTCTTTTGGCAATTTTTTCAGCCGGTCAGTGAAATCGCATTCGTGGATGCTTATATTGATGGCACCATTGATATGATCCTCTGAGAATTCCGTTGTCGTCCTGACATCTATAGCCACAGCACCATCTTTATCGAGAAGCAGCATTGCTCTCTTTGGATCCAGATCGATGAACGCTTTCATATGATTGACCAGAATAACCAGCCTTATTATTTTTTTCGCAAGTTTCGACAGATTATTTCCCAAAAGTTAGCAAAATTTTATATAATAGAGATATTCCTTAGAATCAGGCAAATCTGGTGCTCTAAGCAAGTGAATTATATGATCGAAGAATATCAAGAAGCCGTCCAGGAGCTCAAAAGAGCTGATCATTCTATTTTCGCGACTTTGAAATACACAAGGACTATGGATGTGCTTCTAAACGTCGTCGAAAGACTTGTCAAAAGCATAGGTCTTTCCATGAAAGCCTGCCTCATAGTAGCAAAATCTGAAGGGAAACTAGAAGAGATTCCAGAAAACTCAAAAGGCAGAGAGATCCTTTTCCGTGAGCTGTTCCCGGATTATTCGAGCTATGCAGACATATACAGCAAACTAAAAAAAGTCATAGCCAGCGGAGACTATCAGGTCACAGAGGAATTTCGGAAGAATCTGACGATAAAGACACGCATCGACGGCTGCCCATACGACCTCAATGTAGAGATGGTGCATGATTACTACAAGCAGATCAGGGAATTTGTGAAAGAGATCAGACCATTGATCGACACGCTGGACGACTAAATCCATTTCTTCTTCTTGAAATAGAAGAGCATCAGCGCGGAGAGAAGTGCCATGAAGCCAAGCACCGCAAAGTATCCATATTTCCATTGAAGTTCAGGCATGTATTTGAAGTTCATGCCATAGATGCTTCCGACCACTGTCAGCGGCATCATGATTGTCGCGATTATCGTAAGCATCCTCATTATATCGTTCATCTTGTTCGACACAAGAGACATGTATGTGTTCAAAGTCCCTGAAAGCTCTTCTTTTAGTCCGTCGACAAGATCAGCGATCCTTACTGAATTGTCATGGACATCCCTAAAATACATCCTCGCGTCGCGTGAGATAAACGGAGTCTCTTTCTTCGTGAGCAGGATCAATTTGTCTTTCTGATTGAACACTGTCCTCTTCATGTGCGATATCTTGTCTTTCATGTTATCAAGACGAGCAAGGACATCCTTTGTCGGATCCTTGAAACATTGTCTGTCCAATTTCTCAGCTTCTTCATCAAGCTTGTCGATCACAGGGAAATAATTGTCGATCTCCATGTCGATTATGTGATGGAATAGGATATCCACACCTTTCTTCATCAAAGATTCTATGACTTCGATGTTATTGCCAAGATCTACAAGCCGCTTTGACTTTGTCGTCTTGCATGTGATGAGAAAATTATTTCCAAGCACCACATCTATCTCTACAAAACGGATATCATGATCCCACCTGATGCCATAAAGTGCAGAGAACAAATAATTATTCTCGAATACCTCCACTTTCACCCGCGTGTTATTTGTGAAGCAATCCTCAGTCGTTACTGGATGAAGACCGAATATCTTCTCGAGCAGCATGAACTCATGTTTTTCAGGTTTGATGACATCGAACCATAGTTTTTTTTTCTTCTTGATCGCATCGAGAATATTCTTCTCATTGAATTCTATTCTGTCAAGCCGTTTATTGCAGGTATAAAACTCGATCATGGTTATATTCCAGAAGAAAGACCTTTAAATACCTTGCTTTTCTGCATCTTACTTCTTTATTCGATTCAGAAGTTTTTCAGGTGGCACAGGGACACCCACTTTTTTTACCATTGGATCTTTCACAAGCCTCCAGAAATCCTGCTGCTTCAGACGGATGATGACATCAGTCTCTTCTGACGTCGTCCCATCTACGACCTGTCCACCATATTTATCCGCCAATATAATTGCATCGTCTTTGGTGACTGCATCTTGTAATCTAATAAGAACATCGACATTGCCATCATCTTTCAATGAATATCCTGGCATCCCATGCTTGATCACTGAATTTGCGATCTTATAATCCCACTGCTCCACTTCCATCTCAGAAGCGTATTGTATCACATTCGGCTTTCCCGGTTGTTTTATCGCGCCATCAGGATTGAAGAATAATGAACAACCTGGCATTATCAGCATGAAAGAGATCAAAATCCCGATCAGCACTCCTTTTTTCATCATATATAGCATTAGCTATCTGTGATTAATCACGCTTTTGGGCCTTTAAATACTTTATGCAGGATTCATAAGAAATATAAAACCCGCATATATCCCTGTCTACAATGATAATCGGACTGACTGGCCAGGAGGGGGTCGGGGTTAGGGAGACTGCGAAGATACTTGAGCAGATGAATTTCTTTTGTGTGTCTTTCACCGAGCTCCTTGGAGAGGAATTCTCAAAAAAGACCGCTGCGGCCAGCAAAGAGTCGATCGAGAAGGCAAAAGTGACCCTGAGTTCGACTTATGGATCGGGATTCCTTGCACGGCTTGCTGAGCAGCGTGTCAAAGATGGCGAGAATTTCGTATTCTACCCGATAACAGAGCCAGAAGAGGCGAAGCATCTCTTCAGGCGGGAAGATTTTTTGCTTGTGCAGGTGAAAGGGCAACACATGCCAGGCAGGCATATCGATCCGCGCAGACAGAAAGTCGGACAGATGGCACGGGTGTCGATCCATAATGACAGCGCGCACCTTAGAGAGAAAGTTGAACGGCTTGTCGCGGACTGGATGTTCAGATTGCAGGACAAGCGGCCAGACTGGGACCATTACTTCATGAATATCGCTGAGGCTGTCAAGTTACGATGCAGCTGCATGTCGGCAAAGAAGGGCGCAGTGATCGTCCGTGACAAGCAGATCATCTCTGCCGGCTATAATGGCACGCCTAAAGGCATCAGACACTGCACTGATGGCGGATGCATGCGATGCACTTCAAGACATATGGGCCGGATAAAGTCAGGCATCTATTCTGAACCTTGTGTGTGCGCACATGCTGAAGAGAATTCTATTGTGCAGGCAGCATACAATGGTGTATCTACCAAAGGCGCTACGATGTATACCACTTTCACGCCGTGTTCGAATTGCGCGAAGCTGATCATAAATGCAGGGATCGTACGGGTTGTCGCCCGTATCGAATATCCTGATGAGACCGGTCGCAGGCTGCTTCATGACGCAGGGATCAAGTTCAATGTGCTGAAGGATTAAACCAAACGTTTATATCTATAATAATTTCTTTTTGCTTGATGGAGAACAGATTTGTCGCTATCGTCGGCATGTGCGGCGCAGGGAAATCTATCGTCGCTGACAGGCTTGTTTTGGATGGATATGGTTTTTTTAGGTTCGGACAGATCGTGCTTGATATAGTGAAAGAAAGAGGGCTTGAACTGACTGAAGACAACGAGCGTTCTGTGAGAGAAGAGGTCAGGGCGGAGCATGGCATGGGCGCGATGGCGATACTTAATCTGCCAAAGATCAGATCATTGCTCGCGAAAGGCGATGTTGTGGGTGATGGGCTGTATAGCTGGACTGAATACAAGATACTGAAAAGTGAGTTCGGTGATCGCATGAGTGTCGTCGCGGTGCACGCAAGACCTGCGCTCCGTCATGAACGAATATCGAAGAGAGTGATGGGCTCTGATGACAAGGATCTCCGCAACAGGCCGTTCAGTGTGGAAGCAGCGAGGAAGAGAGATTTCGCCGAGATAGAGAACATCGAGAAGGGCGGGCCGATAGCGATGGCTGATTTCATGATAGAGAATCATGGCACGAAGGAAGAGTTCCGGGCGAAGATCGATGATGTGATCAGGGGATTGAAGGGTTGAGAGATATGTCGCATGAGATAACCAAAGAGAAGCTTGACAAGTATTTTGGCGTGACAAGAGAGGCGCTTGATAAGATCAGGGTCGCGGCGCCTGACAAGACGCACCTTATGAAGACTGCCGATGATTTTCTGGACATGGCACGTCGCTATTTCACTGACGCTGAGCATTTCCGCGACAAGGATGATTTTGTGAATGCTTTCGCCGCTCTCAATTATGCGCATGGGTGGCTTGATGCCGGGGCTCGTCTAGGGCTGTTTGATGTCGGTCATGATTCCAGATTGTTCACAGTGGATTAAGAATGATGTGGGACTGCGATCAGCTGCTCATACATCTTCTCGATTTTCGTGCGTGATCCGGATGTGAGACGGGGCTGGTTCTTTTGATCATCGACATATGTATATACTCTAAGGACAAGATTGATGAATCTCATCTGGACCTGGATATCCTGGCGCTCGTACTCTCTATGCATCCTTTCTATGACACTGTCGAGTATATCGCCGTCTCTTAGACCTATCGCTCTCTCAAGATCGCCTGAAAGATCATCATAGAATCTCTTCATAGTATCAGCCATCATTTCGGTGGTGTGTTTTTGCAGGAGTTTATAAGCCTACCGGTCATGCGGTCTCTGTAGAACGTGTTGTTGCATCAATGTGTTTTGGCAGTGCGCCGTCCTTTGGACCGCGCGATCTCTTTCTCTGCTTCTTTCCTTGCTTTGCCTGCGATACTCCCACCAATTCTCGCTGCTTTTTTACATTGTCTTGTCTTTTTTGTGATCTCTTCAGTGACAACTTCTGCGAACATCGTTATTATCAATTCCATGCTTGTCATGTGGTCTCTTAGATCCTCTTTCTTGAGTTTTCTCTGGGATTTTAGTTCTGAAAATGTCTTTCCAAAAGCCGCTTGGTAGATCTCATCAGTCAATAATGCAAAATTGTCGATTTTTTGCTTCTTCCATTGTCCAGTGAGCTGTTTTCTGGTCCCGATCGCTGCTAAGCGCTTTTCGGCCCATTCCAAAGAATACCCTTTGCTTAGATAATTTGTTATCCTTTTGATTGCTTTGCTTGGATCTTCTATCTCTTTTACTCTTTCATAGCCAACCCGTGCAAGCCATAGTTTGAATGGTTCTGCCTTCTTTGAAGGGATTGATTGAATGAGCCTGAAAGCGTTCTCTGTTGTGACACAGTCTGTTATGTATCTCTTGCCATCCGTTGATACTATTTTCAGTTGTACGATTTTTTCGTACAACTGAAACCCTTCTGACAGAAGTTTGATCTTCAAATCAGACCAATATCTACGTGGATTTGAACTATCCGTAAGGACTCTGACAATATCGACTACTGAGAAATACCACCTATCATTGTGCCATGTTCTTCTGATTCTTTGTCTCTTGAAGATTGCGATGTTCTTGTTCATGAGATGAGGATTTCTATGGTGCTTTATTAGTTCTATGTGGCCATGTCCAGTGGGTCTGTCGACGGAGAAATGCGGAAATGTTTTGGTTGTCTCGGAGATGTTTCGGTGTTATTTTTATAGAGATGTATTTTTTACACTGGACATCTGGGCAGTGCGCCGCCACTTATGTGACCGCGCTGATGCTTTCTCTCAATGTGTGGACGTACGCCGGGCGGCGGCGCACGTCATCTAACCAATCATCCACGCCAGTAATGACAATCCCCAGGCAAGTAGTCATACTATGAGAAAGATTCTATATGTCAGCCTAAGCCAATAAGCGAGAGTCTTATGTCGCTTGAAGAAGGAATAGATCTTCTTCATCACAATGATCTTGTCACCGCCACGGCGCCACCATATAGAGAAGATGATGAGCCCAATGATCAGGGCGCTCTTTCAGACTCTATCCGAGGCATTCCATCACGAAGTACGGTATGATGAAGAACACGAACGTCAGTATCTTGTATGTCATGAAGCTTGACATCATATGCGCTTTCATCTTATCTGCAGGCAGACCGAACATCTTGCCTGTGTTCTCTGCGATTATGCTTTCGATATCACTCCACGCAAATTCCCTCATGTCTATCCCAGTCAATTCTAAGGGCATCAATTTCAGGATCTGTCTGATAGACCAATCAAGCGTCCTTTTCCCAGGTTCGATATCGCTTCGATCATATTTCTTCACCAGAGTCTCGACAAGGCTTTGATCAAACCATCCAGGGATCACAAGTCCCTCAAGCCTCCACCGATCATAAGCCCATAGATCCCTTTCAATGAGTTATCATCATCCATGTGTATCACCAAGTATCATGAGGATATTTTGCGACTTTATAACTCTTTAAGCAGGCATATACCCTAAAAATCATCCATAATGCTTATATATCGCCCAGATATCCCAAACAAGCAAGATGAGGGATTTCACTAAAGAAGCAAAAGACCTTGATGGTTTACTATACACTGATTCAAACGAGGACATCAATTGGAACCTGGACGTGTTAGACATCCAGAAAGGAAACACTGTGATCGGCGTCACAGGAAGCGCGGACCTATTGCTTCTCGCATTGATGGATGATCCGGCAAAAGTCATCGGGTTCGACATCAACAAGGCCCAGACATATTATGCAGAGCTAAGGAAGAAAGCGATAGAGCTTCTGGAATATGATGATTACATGACGCTTTTTGGTTATGATGATGACAGGTCAAAGAGAGGAAGACTATTCGCTGAAGTCACAGTCAGATCAAATGACAAGTCAAAAGAGTTCTGGGACCAGGATAATCTTATCGACCTCTTCCTGGACGGTGCATGGAACAAAGGCGGCGCGACACGAAAAGATCATGATAATTGGCATCTTGCGATCGATGAGATCAAAGGATACCTTTCAGATGAAGAATTCAGGACAGCTCTTGGACTTTCTGGAACAGATGAAGAAAGAATAGAGATCTTTGACAGGATAAAAGAACATGACAATAAATACAAAGATCCAAGACACAAGAACAATTATCACTTCAGGTTCAATATCACAAAATATCCGGAAGGCATCGCGAACAATCCATTTGCGGTGAAATTCGCGGATGGTTTCGTCCCGCAAGACATGATTGTCCCGGCGATATCAAGAGATGCGTATCCAGTCATAAGATCAAGGCTTGACAGGATAAGTTTTGTGACTCATGACATGTTTGATTTCTTCAAGAACCACCAGCATGGATTCGACCGTGCATACCTCTCAAACATCGTAGATTATCTCACGATAAGCCAGCAAAGAGACCTGACCGACCTGATGCTTGAAAAGGGCAATGATGGCTGCAGAGTCCTCTATCTCTACCACTCTATCATCGCTGAGCAGAGAAAAGATGTGCTCGACCACGAATCATGGTCAGAAAGAGGCCTCATGCGGCTCATCAACCTAAAGACGCTCAAGAAAGAATTCATGGAAAAGAACGAAGGCTTCGCGAGATTCATGAAAGCAGAATTCGGGCAATTCAGAGAAGGAACTGAAGAGCCCATCCTTGATATAATCCAGGAGATGATAGATAAAGCCGAGCAGAGAGGCATCAAAGGCATCCTCACAGATGCAAAAGACAAGGTCGTCTCTGTCGACTACAAGCAGGCAGGCAAAGACGCCTATCAGAACACCAAAGAAGGCATCAGATCACTTGGCAGGAAGATCAAAGGATTTGATTACAAAGGATTTGGGAATAGATTGAAGGACAGACTCAAGGGCGCAAAAGAAAAAGTCGCAGACAAGATAAAAGAGACAAGGCAATTATCGTCAGATGAATACGTCCTTGTAGAGAATTCAGACAAGACGCTCGCGTTCTATTCTGACCTCAAACGAAACGTCGAAGCCATGGCAGGGCAGAGCACATGCGACAGGTATGATTATGTCATCCTGCAGAAAGTCAAGAGAGCTGGGCCGGTGTATGATATACCGAAGAAGTGAATCTGATCAGTGACATGCACACCACACAGCCCAGATCATGGTTTCAAAAAGCCTTTCACGTTCTCCATCGCGTCAGCATGGATCGCATATGCCATCGCAAGACGGACGCCCGGATCCATCGCAAGAGAATTACCATCGACAGTCATCTCTTTTTGGATGCCATACTTATCAGCGAGATCAGACAACGCGACTGGATCATGAAGAAGCGCTTCCAGATCATCAGTATCGTCTGGCCTGCCACCAGTCTCGACAGCAAGTGTCTCTTTGACATCATTCTCTTTTGAAGCATCGAAATATCTCTGCGCACCATCAAACAGTTTCTCTTGGATATAGTTCCATTCTTTACCCATCAGCACTTCGCATGCCTGCTGGATAGTATCGACAGCATATATCCTGAAATTATCTTTGTCTTCGACAAGCTCTTCACGAAGCTGTAGATGCTTGACATTCGAGCGAGGGATGACGACACCATATTCTCCGCCTTTTCCATAATGCTCCCCTTTCTTCCTGCATAGTTCGTAGAATCCCTCGACTTTATAGTTCACGCCGCCGATGGCCTGGGCATTCCCATATTGGTCTGCGGACCCAGTCACAGCGATGCTTTGTTTCACTTCCACACCAGATATCGCGGATATCAACGCGACAAGCTGGGCGATAGTCGCACTGTCACCATCAAGACCATTATATGATTGCTCAAATGATATAGACGCAGAAAGTTTCAGCGCAAGCTCTTT
>PCVE01000097.1 GCA_002762705.1 Candidatus Woesearchaeota archaeon CG11_big_fil_rev_8_21_14_0_20_43_8
AACCTCTTTTTTTGTTCAAATTAAAGATAGTTTACATTGTTCTTAAGCCTTACGGCTTAAGGACTCTATATTTTGAACTTTTCTACAAAGCCGCCCATTATGCTCATTATCATGTTCTTGTATAACTTTGTCTGCTGAAGAGACCACCCTATCGCTGAAATCTGTTGTCGTCTCTCCTTCATCTTTCTCAAGATCAAATGACATGAGCAATTCTTTTATCAATGAAAATTCATGTTCTGACCTGATTTTCGGCAATGGCACAGAACCTAGATGCTCCTGTATGATCGAATCTTCTATCTCGTTCACAGAATCCAGATTCACTTTTATCTCTTCAAACTCTTTTGTCGTCAACGAAGAGGTGTTCTTCAGGACAAGAAACGCGCCTTTCTCATAGATTCCATTGAATATGCCTTTGAAATCGATCTCTGTTATCCTTGAACAGTCCAGCTTCCCTTTGAACCTAAGAGTGACTATCGTGTCTTTGAAATCTTCTTTTCTGATCAGTTCCCTTATCTTTGTCACTACCTGTTCAGGCTTTTTCTCATCGCATTCGATCGTTAAAGGACAGACTTTGTATAATTCGATAGGTACCCAAAGAAGACCATCTTTATCATCATAAATGAAGAAACCGCCACGCTTCTGTTTTTCTAGCTCCTTGAAATTGCATGGAAACAAAGGACCTGGCATCGCTACTTTTCCATGACTCGGCACATCTTGATTCAGCATGCTATGGACATGCCCGCCGGCATAATAATCAAATCCACGTGGAAGATAAGACATCGGCATCGATTCCATCTGTCCCATATCTTTTGGCTTGAATTCTGATATCGCAGTATGGAACATGAAGATCTTGAAACCTTTCTCTTTTTGAAGATTATCTGTATCCAGATTCTCATAGAATTTTTTATCAAGCATGCCTCTTCGCCCGATGATACCAGTTATCTTTGCCCCGGTTTTTTCATCTATCGTGAATCTGAGCTTCAGCTTTCCATCTTTGTCCTCACCTTTCGCCACATTCTTCACAAGACCTGCAGCTTCAAGCACATCGAGCATAGTCTTTCCTGATGGACTGAAATCATGGCTTCCAGGGATTATGTAGATGGGGATATTTTTTTTCTTCAGTTCTATTATCTTCAGGACAAGCGATTTTAGCATATCGACAGAAGGAAGAGACGTATTTAGCAAATCTCCCGCTATAAGAATGAAATCGACTTTATTCTCGATGCATATGGCTATCGCTTTATCAAGAGCAAAAGTCGCAGCTGTCTTCAATCTTGGTTCTCGCCATGCACCGATATGTACATCTGCTAGATGTGCGAATCTCATCAAAAGAAGTGGTATGCGCTTGCATTAATAAAGTTAAAGAAAAACAAAGAAATAATTCACTTTTTAGCACGCTTGCTCTTCACTTTGCTAAGAAGCTTGTTGATCCTGCTTGTGACTGATCTACTTTTGGCTTTAGATGGCTTAGCCATCTTTTTCGACGTTTTCTTCACTGACTTTTGCATCGGCTTTTTCTTTGTCTGCGCCTTTTCAGCCTTCTTGACTGTTTTTTTCGCGACTGCCTTATTCTTGACAACAGACTTCTTTTTCGCAAGCTTCTTTGCTTCAGCTCTTTTCTCAGCATCGATCGATTTCTTTAATTCAGCCTTTCTTTGTTCTGATTCCTTTTGTAGTTTCATCTTCTGGATCAGAAGCTCATCTCTCTTAGGAGCATACTCTTTCATAGCCTCTTTCTGCAGTCCTATAAGCCTTGCGACCATCTTATCATTTGTTTTTTCAAGATCATCGATCTCTTTGCTTATCTTATCGATCATAGCAGAATTGTCCTCATGTCCCATGATCCTTCCACATTCTGGGCATTTGAATTCAAAATCCATAGCTTTCACAAATTCAAGTCTCATGCAGCCATCTGGGCAGGTATAGAATTCCTTTCCCATTTCTCTTGCAAGCCTGTTCCTCAGATTCTCAAGCCTCTGCTTACCAAGCCTTTCGATATGTGTGGCTATCATCTTTGGGTTGAATGTCCAATAATAGATATACCAGCCTTTCTGCTTGTCTTTTTTACGTGTGAAAGTGACTAGATTCGCATGATAAAGCCGATATAACATGTTTCTGACTGCATTAATCTCATGTCTTATCTCTGCGGCCAGCTTGAATTCAGAGACGTTCTGACGGCCTTTAAGCTTCTCTACAATAGGCAAAACGTCTTCTCCTGCTACAGAAGATATAGTGTTCTTGATCAATTCTGGTGTCAGTTTCATTTTCAGATCACTCCCTTTTTTGATGGTCTTGCCAAAAGCAACCCATTTTTTGCAACATTGATACTACTCTTACGTACTTACAACTATTTAAATGTTTTGTTTTTTACCATTATGGGGTGGTGTTGTTTATAAACTAATTTTATGGCCATAAAGTATTTATAAACCCCTATCAATAGACAATACATGAAAACCGTAAGTTGGATATTGCTTTCGTTATTCTGGGTATCGGGGATTATGCTGATCTGGAATAATAACTCAGTCACAGGCAATATTGTGCTTCAAGAAGATCTTATTCTCTGTAAAAACACATTGGATTGCCCAGGTAGCCTTGAATGCTGTTATATTGAAGACGCAGAAGGCGGTTTTTGTGGCAAACGATTAGCTTGTTCTGCTATCATTGATATCTCAGCAGAAGAAAAAGGTATCGATAAACTGCTTGAATATGTGAATTATAAGGTTTTCTTCAATCCAAAAAATGGGATAGTGATAGGTATTATGGTAACAAGCCTGATAGGTCTTGTCTTCACCATGAGAAGAGATAATTAATAAATCAGATCAGGGTCGCCTTGATTATCTTCACTTCTTCAAGTGGCTTATCGCTGGAATCGACTTTGATCTTTCCAATCTTATCGACAATTTCCATACCCTGCACCACTTTTCCGAATACCGGATGCTTCTGATCAAGAAAATTATTGTTGACAAGATTGATGAAGAATTGGCTACCGCCAGTATTTGGTCCAGCATTTGCCATGGAGATCGTGCCTCGGTCATTTCTGTTCGAAGCAGTGAATTCATCCTTGATAGTGTATCCCGGACCGCCCATGCCTGTGCCTTCCGGATCGCCGCCCTGTATCATGAAATTGTCAATCACCCTATGGAAGATTGTATCGTCATAAAAACCCTCCCTGACCAATTTCTCAAAATTTCCTGCTGTTATCGGCATGTCTGATGCCAATTCAATCACTATGTCGCCCATATTTGTGCTCAATTTCACTTTTGTCAGACCGGAAGTTGTATCTTTTTGATCATTTCGATTGTCTATCATGTTATATCCACCTATCAATATAGTCAAAGCCAATATCATGGCGATGCCAAGAATCAGCCGTTTTTTCTTGATCTTGATCTTCATATCCAAATGCAAAGAAAGAATTGATTTATAAATATATTCACCATTGAAGACAATCAATACCGCGTAACATTAATAAACCGTGGTTTCTTTTTTTGATAAGAGGGAATTTCATGTATAAGACATTCAGGGGAGGAATACATCCAAAGGAATGCAAGATCACTGAGAAGTCTGCTATTGTGGATCATGAGATACCAAAAGTAGTATGTATACCATTGATACAGCATATCGGTGCGCCATGTGATCCGATAGTAAAAGTTGGAGACAAAGTCAAATTTGGGCAGAAGATAGGAGATTCCAAATCAGTTGTATCAGCCCCTGTCCATGCGAGCATATCTGGGATAGTGAAAGCAATCGAGCCACGATCATATCATCTTGGAAAGAAGATCATGGCTGTGATCATCGAAGGCGACGGGAAAAAAGAACCTGTCTGGAAAGAGAAGAAAAGCAAAGTCGATCCTGATGAGATCATCAAAATTATACGAGAAGCAGGGATTGTAGGTCTTGGTGGCGCGATGTTCCCGACACATGTGAAGCTATCCCTACCAAAGGACAAGAAAATCGATACAGTGATATTGAATGGATGCGAATGCGAACCATATGTAACTGCTGACCATAGGTTGATGCTTGAGAAGACTGATGAGATCATCTCAGGGATGAGATTGATAATACAGACAGTCGGCGCAGAAAAAGGGATTGTCGCAATCGAGAGCAACAAGAAAGATGCTATCATGATATTCAGAGAGAGACTAAAAAAAGAAAAAAATATAACAGTCATTGGGGTCAAGACCAAATATCCACAGGGCGCAGAGAAGAATTTGATAAATGCGGTCTGCAAGAGGATAGTTCCTATGGGCGGGCTTCCGATGGACGTCGGTGTGCTCGTGGACAATGTCGCGACTGCTTTCGCAGTGCATGAGGCGATCCTGCTTGGGAAGCCATTGATAGAGAGGATCTGCACTGTGACCGGCGAAGTAGGTAACCCCGGTAATTATCGGGTGCGGATCGGGACCATGTTCTCAGACTTATACAAAGCATCAGGTCAAGCTGCAAAAGTGCTCGCAGGCGGACCGATGATGGGCCTTGCCCAGAGATGGGATGTCCCTGTGATCAAAGGCAACAATGCCGTGCTTGTGCTTGGAAAAGATATGATCGACACAAGCGGATATTCGACATGCATCAAATGCGGGCGATGTGTGGAAGTATGTCCTATGCGGCTCATGCCGAACGTCCTCAGTGTGCTTGGGGAGAAAGAAAGATTCCAAAAGATGGATTCTTTCCACATAAGCAATTGTGTCGAATGTGGCTGCTGCACTTATGTGTGTCCCGCAAACAGACCGATTGTACAGTTCATAAAACTAGGAAAACAGATGATACGAAAAAATGCAAAGCCAAAATGAACTTCAAAGACTTGTATGTTCTTCATCGCCTCACGTGAGAAGCGGGATCACGATAAAGAAAATCATGTTCGCGGTAGTCTTTTCGCTCCTGCCTGCAGCAGGATATGGAGTCTACCTGTTCGGCATGCATGCGCTGCTGCTGATATTGTCTTCAATTGGTATGGCCGTGCTGACTGAATTTGGGCTTCAGAAGATATTCAGGATGAAAGTCACTGCGTCCGACGGCAGCGCGATCATCACGGGATTATTGCTCGCGATGATAATACCGCCATCTGCACCATTGTATGTGCCGATCATAGGATCATTCTTTGCCATTGCGATAGTGAAGCTTGCGTTCGGCGGACTTGGAAGCAATATATTCAATCCAGCACTTGCCGCGCGCGCATTCCTCGTCGCATCGTTCCCTGTCGCTATGACAATCTGGGCGCGGCCGCATGTAGATGGCATCACAGGCGCGACACCACTTGGTATGTTATCTGAAAGCGGGATGTCTGCTGTGCTTGATCATTTCAAGACAAAGATCGCGATGTATTCTGCGATGTTCTTTGGAAACACAAGTGGGTCGCTTGGTGAGACATCCGCATTGTTGCTGCTAGTCGGCGGATTGTTCCTGATCGCCATCAGAGTCATCTCATGGCGGATACCTGCCATGTTCATAGGATCAGTATATCTATGTTCATTCTTATTTGGAAAAGATCCTTTGATGGCAGTGCTATCCGGCGGAGTCTTCCTTGGAGCATTTTTCATGGCGACGGATTATGTGAGTTCGCCCACGACAACCATAGGACAGATCATATTCGGATTAGGATGTGGTATGCTCACAGTGCTCATCCGTGAACTTGCCAGTTATCCGGAAGGAGTCATGTTCGCCATATTATTGATGAACTGTGCTGTGCCGTTGATCGATCGATTCACAAAACCAAAGACACTGGGACAAAAATGACTGATGAAAGTATTGGTGGGATGTTGAGGATCGCTTTGATACTGACAGTCATCATGCTCCTGTCAGCTATCGCGCTCGCTGTCACGCATATATATACAAAACCATTCATCGATCAGACAAAAGAGCAGAAATTAAAAGAAGGACTCTCAATGGTGGTGACACAAGCTGATGATTTCAAAGATCTTGGTGGTGGTTATTATGAAGCGCTTCTGGATGGGAAAGTGATCGGGAAGATATCTACCGTCTATGCAGATGGATATAATGACAAGATAAAGATGCTCATTGGTATTTCAGATGGCAAGATCCTTGGCGTGCATATACTTGAGCACCTCGAGACACCAGGGCTTGGCGCTCGTTCGACAGAAGTGAGACCAGATGAAGATGAGCCTTGGTTCTTAAGACAATTCAAAGGACTTGATTCTGTCGCATTGAAGAAAGACGGTGGGAATATCGACGCTATCACCGCTGCTACAATCACATCGAGAGCGATCACAGACGCAGTCGCAGAGGAGTTGAGAAAGTGAAGACAGGAAAGATAATATGGGACGGACTCGCTAAGCAGAACCCCACTTTTAGGATGGCTCTTGGGCTCTGCCCGACTCTTGCTGTGACAACAGCCCTGACAAACGGATTGGTCATGGGTATCGCAGTCACTTTTGTCCTTGCATGCTCTAATGTGCTTGTGTCGCTTCTAAGAAAGATCATCCCCGACAAAGTGAGGATTCCTGCGTTCATCGTTATCATCGCGACATTTGTGACAATCGCAGACATGCTGCTCGAAGGATTTGTGCCCGATATACATAAGACACTTGGCATCTTCATCCCGCTTATCGTCGTGAACTGTATCATACTTGGCCGTGCGGAATCATTCGCTTCGAAGAATCCAGTGTTCAGTTCGCTGGTCGACGGGATATTCATGGGACTTGGATTCACACTCAGCCTCAGCCTGATAAGCGTGATACGTGAAGTGCTTGGGACAGGCAAGCTTATCTTTTTTGGCAATCTATTGTTCTCATTTGATTTTTCTGTGCTCGGATTTGTCCTTGCGCCAGGCGCGTTCCTGACACTTGGGCTACTGCTTTCGCTGTTCAATTATATAGATCTTAAACGAGGTACAAGACAATGAGCTTGATCGCACTGCTCATCAGCGGATTGTTCGTCAATAATTTTCTGCTCAGCCGTTTCCTTGGGCTCTGTCCATTCTTCGGCGTATCAAAGAAGACAGAATCAGCATTAGGTATGGGGATAGCTGCGACATTCGTCATGGTGATCGCGTCTGCGGTGACTTATATCATACAACAGTACATACTCGTGCCATTCGACGTTGTCTATCTCCAGACAGTCATGTTTATCCTGGTAATCGCAGGACTAGTCCAGTTCGTCGAACTTTATCTCAGAAAATTCCAGCCAGACCTTTATAATATGCTTGGGATATACTTGCCATTGATCACGACTAATTGCGCCATACTTGGGCTTGCCTTGTTGAATGTCACAAAAGGATTGAATTTTATCGAGAGTGTCGTGCATGCCGTCGGAGCTGGCGGCGGTTTTACACTCGCACTTATGCTCATGTCTGGAATCAGGGAGAGGCTTGAGCTTGCCCAGGTACCAAAAGCATTCTCCGGCCTTCCTATCGCATTTATCACAGCAGCTATCATGGCGCTTGCGTTCATGGGTTTTTCAGGGATGATATAGATGAACAGCATATTACTTGCAGGAATCATAGGCGGTGTGTCTAGTTTCGCGATAGGGATAGTTCTTGCGTATTTCGCGAAGAAGTTCGCTGTCCATATCGACCCGAAGATAAAAGAGATCGCAAGTCTCTTGCCTCAGGTCAATTGCGGTGCTTGTGGATTCGCTAACTGCGAGACATACGCGACCGCTGTCGCATCTGGCAAAGCTGAAGCTGGAAGATGTGTGCCTGGCGGATCTGATGTGGCGAAGAAAATAAGCGCGATCATCGGAGCAGAATCTGTAGCGATAGAAAAGAAACTCGCGCGGGTGATCTGTGCCGGCGGCAAAGACTGCAAAGATTCTTTTGTCTATGGTGGCATAAAGACATGCAAAGCCGCAGTATTGGTAGATGGCGGACAGAAATCATGCCAATATGGTTGCCTTGGTTTTGGTGACTGCACAAGGATATGTCCTTTTGATGCCATTCACATGGGAGATAAAGGCTTGCCTGTCGTCGATGACAAAAAATGCACTGGATGCGGAAAATGCGTCGAAGAATGTCCTTTGCTTGTGCTAGAACTTGTGCCTGCGCCAAAGAAGACATGGGTCATGTGCAAATCAAAAGACAGCCCAGCCGAGACTAGGACGAATTGCTCTTCTGGCTGTATCGCGTGCCGCATGTGCGAAAAAGTCTGTCCTGTCGATGCAGTGCATGTCAATGATAATTTCGCAAAGATCGATTATTCTAAATGCATTGACTGTGGCGAATGCGCACGTAAATGTCCCGTCAAAGTGATACATCACGACATTCCAAAGATGGTCGCATCTATCAGTGATAGCTGCATCGGATGCACTATCTGCGCCAAAAACTGTCCTGTCGGAGCCATAACCGGCGAACTGAAGAAGAAGCACATGGTGGATGCAGCGAAATGTGTTGGCTGTGGGATATGTGTCACGAAATGTCCAAAGAAAGCGATAGTTCTCAAGAAAGCGAAATGAATACGATGTCAAAGTGCCTTTTATTATGATTTTCTTTGGCAGAGCACACTGCTGCAAGCAGCGTGCACTACCACAACCCCGCACAATTCTTTGATATCCGTCCAGGCGGGGATAATATAGGAACAATATTCTCCATAACCTAAAAAAATTTAAATAGAAATGCGAAAACAATTCTTACGCGATGTATGGGAATGGTGATTCTTAGATGGATATAAAAACAGAGTTAGAGAAATGTTCAGAAAAAGAACTGTATCATGTGATGGAACTTCTTGATATGGGATCATATGATCATGAGAACAAAGCTGATGCGATAAGCCTTATTCTCGCATGGGTCGGCGACAGCAACATGCTTGAAGTGATAAAACAAGCAAAGAGGATCGCTGAGTGATGTCTAGATGATTTTTTTTCATTCCTATTTAGAGATTAGCCTTAAAACCAAGAAGCATGTCGCTTGCATCGTCAGAGATTCTTTCACAGATATACTGCAGAAGATTCTTGTTGACACTCTTTAAGACCGCTTGTGTGATAGAATTATCCATGACTGTCCATTCCGGACTTTGATGATATTTGTGTCCTCTCCTGACAAAATCACCGACACTGTCATTAAAGAAAATCCTCATGCGTTCATATGTACCTTCCTTGTTACGCTTATAATGGATTTCATGAATCTTTGGCATATAACGGGAATTGTCTGGATATTCAATTTTCCATTTCTTTATCGGACCTTTTCCTCCAGCTCCAAGGCCAAGCATCATCGGAATGCCATCGCCTTCGAATTTTTCAGAGACGCGTTCTTCAAGCCTGTAATCTGGCTTTATCTTATTTATTGTTATATCTTCAAGCATAATATCACCTCATCATAGAAAAGGATACCAGAATATAAATAATTATGCAAAATAATTTAAATATCTGTCTAATCACCATATTGATTATGGGGGAGATAATATGACTATTGAAAAACAATATGTTGTGCCAGTTGTAGAAGAGAGCAAAGAGACATGGTACACAATACATGGTCGTGTGCGCAATCTTAGCTGCATAGTCAATGAGCACGGAAATCTTGATGGTTGCGATTTTGCCAGAGTGACTAAAGACAAAGTAAGAGGATCATTTCTCTTCAAAGGAGTAGAAGAGAGCAAATTATCAGATGACTACATCTGATTCAGGACACTTAAGAAAGATGTCGCCGATGTAGTTTATGATGAATTAGCAAGAGATAAGACATTGACAGTCCTTCCAGTAATGGAATTAGAATACATTAAAAAATAAAACCTAAGAAAGACGATAATCAAGGACAGCTTTCATCAGGCCCATGTGTTTTATACAAAACTTTGCATACATTTATTTTTGCATCAAGATCGAATTTAATTCTCTCGTTAGATATCATCTTCTTGCATAGAATATCAGCATCTTTTAGGTCTGCCAAAAAATCTTCAGTACCAGAGACTTTGGCTTTTCTTATTTTTCCATCGATTGAAACGCATCTGAAATGACCTTCATAAGCATTGGCTTCCAGCATCTCATCGACAGGCAAACAGCTTTCAGAATGACAATCACAGTCTTCAAATCGATAATCGACAACAAAATTCCACCCATTGATACGGACATCTTCTTTCCTGTGATCGATCGAATTTCTATGCTTTAAGGTGAATTCATCTATTGTGACTTCTCCATTATATTTAACAGAAGGCTCACGTCCTGTCATAGTCTCTGGCTTTATGCTCTTTCCATCGCAGGCATACAATGCGAGGGCAGTTATACCCATTGTCAACATATCCCTTATTTTCATCAACATCACCTTTGCAATGTGTTCCGCCATGGATTAAGGGATGAGTTTAAATACCTTTCGTAACAATTAAATCAAAGCTTCTCGAATTCATCGATCTCTTTGACTATATCATCGATTCCGCTTTGCCAGAAATCTGGGTCATGGAGATCTATACCAGCCTGTTTTCCGACATCTTCCACAGCCATCTTACCAGCGACTTTCAGCAATGCATTGTATTTCGGGACGAAAAGAGATCCTTCTTTTTTGTATTGAGAGAACAGAGCATTAGAGAACAGCTGTCCGAACGCATATGGAAAATTATAGAAATTGTAATCAGCATCATAATAATGGTCCTTGCAGGCCCACATGTATGGATGCAAGATCCCATGGTCAAGGGCGTCGCCATATACTTTTTTCTGCGCCTCTTCCATGATAGAACAACAATCCTCTGCTGAGACAAGCCCTTCTGCGCGTCGTCTGAATATTTCTGTCTCGAAGAGATATCTGCTGTATATGTCGATGATGGTATAGACTTCATCTCCGACACGTTGGTCCAACAGGAATAGTTTGTCATCGGTAGCGTTCTTTATCGCCGCTTCTGCAAGGATGGATTCACAGAATATGGATGCTGTCTCAGCTAGTGTCATCGGATATTCTGTGTTCAATATTGATTCATCTTTCAATTGCTGTCCGTGATAAGCATGGCCAAGCTCATGTGACAAGGTCATCACATCTGAATATGTCCCAGTGAAATTCACAAGTATCCTGCTTTCTCTGATTGAGTGGATGTAAGCACAGAACCCACCTCCAATCTTTCCTTCTCTTGGAAACACATCCAGCCAGCGATTGTCGAATGCATTTTTTGCGAAATCGCTGAGTTCCTGGCTGAAACCTGCGAACAGCTGTACGATATATTCTTTCGCTTCATCGAATCCAAATATTTTTGCGGATTCTCCAAGTGGCGCGAAAAGATCGAAATACGGAAGCTTTGTCTTACCTAGTTTTTTTGCTTTATGCTTATGATATCTCCTAAGATCGGGCAATGACCTATCGATCGCAGCAAGTAATGCATCAAGCGTTTTCATATTCATCCTGCTCTCAGCAACAGTCTGTTCAAGAGGAGAATCAAAACCTCTCATCTTCGCCTCTGAGATGACTTCTCCTTTGATGGAATTCAATGATGCCGCGACAGCGCGCTCGATCATCGGATATGCGAAAAGTTCTGCTTCATAGGCCTTTTTTCTGACACTTGGATCTGCATCATATGCAAGATTCCGAACATCAGGAAGTGATATTTTCTCTCCACCATAGTCGACCATCAGATGCGATGTAAGGTCCTGCATCATGCGAAGCCATGCAATTGACCCAGTATTCTTCATTATTGATAACACTGTTTCTTCTTCTTCGCTCAATAGTGATCCAGCACCTTCTTTCATCTCCTGAAGGATAAATCCATGTTCTGATATCAAAGATGGATCGTGATTTGTTATTTTGATATCCACTGAAGCAAGCCAACGCTGGAAACGAACAGTCGGAGCGGTCCGAGCATCAGATATCTTCTCTATCTGTGTAAAGAACTTCAAAGCATCTGCATTATCTGTGTCTGTGGAATAAGTCAGATCAGCGAACTGATAGAGCTTGTCCAACAGTGTCGCAATCTTTATATCTTTTGTAAGATAATCTTCTATGCTGTCTTTGATATCTCCAGTCGGTGTCCAGCAAGACATGTCTTTGACAAGGCTCTCGAGCTTTTTCAGATCATTTTGATATTCTTCTCCGAAGTCTTGATATAATCCAGATAGGTCCCATTCCATGATAACGCCCCCCTTAATGATTGTGATGTCTTTTGTGTTTATATTGTTTATTCAATTTTTATATCTATATGAGAATGTGTATTTCGCATATGGCCGGGTTGAGAATATATATTCAAGAAAAGACATCTTCATAAAAGATTATTCTCGTCATTATTATTTCCTGCTTGAGAAAAGATGATCTGATTATGCGCGAGTCAGCAAGATGAACAGAAGAATGAAGAAACCGATGACAATAGTTATTTCAGAAATTATTCTTGCAAGAGAGAAAAGATATATCCAGCGGGCGCGTCTCTCTTCTTCGGTCTTTCTTTTATGCCGCATCTGACACACGCTGTTTTATCTTCTTTAGCCGCGCAAAGTTCTCACGATCTGATTCTTCCAGCTTGAACGTGATTATATCTCGGATAGATATCAGGCGAGGCACGATTATATATTCAAGCGCATTGACACGCCTCTTTGTCTTCTTGAGTTCATCAGCCAGATTACGAAGGACAAGCTGTTTCTCTGCCATCTTGACGATCTCAGCGAACATCTCTCTATATCTTAGCACAGCCACGTCAAGCTCAGGGCTTGAATCCATGTTCGGTCGCCACCCTCCTTTTATCTGCACATCACGGACATTCAATATATTCACACCCATGAATTTCTTCGATGAATGTTCTATTTCCACTTCAGCAGAGATACCCGTCGCGATACGCTGGATATCTGATTCGCCATGCATCGCTGCCGCATATGACAGGGATTTCCCTGCGGCTTTCAGCTTTCGACCAGCGACGCTTCGCAGGCATTTTATCTCTCTTAGTACTTTGAAGAATTCAATCACGAGACCATCCTGTTTTTTCTTCAGGAGTTTATGGCCCTTCTCTGCAAGTTTGAGCTCACGCTTCACGCGCAGGAGCTCCATCTTTGTAGGTTTGAATCTCATCTTCTCTTCGCTTTCCTAAGCGATGTCTTCTTTGTCGCTTTCTTTCCAAGAGATTTTTTCGCTTCTGCTTTTTTCTTTTGAGAAGTTGTTGCTTGTGTCTTTCCCATGTATTTCTCGATCAGTTCTTCTTTTATCCTTGTGAGATCGGATTTAGGGAATGATGAGAGCAGTTTCCAGCAGAGGTCTAACGATTCTATGACAGACCTTTCTTCATTATAATCCTGTGCCAGAAGCTCTTTTTCATAGACATCTGCGAACTCAAGGATCCTTCTCTCTGTGTCATCGAGTGATTCTACACCTATGACTGCGACAAGGTTACGTAGCTCACGTCCTTTCGCGTACATCGCATATATCTGGTTTGATACATCCGCATGATCCTCACGTGTCTTGCCTGGCCCTATACCCGTCTTCATCAGACGCGATAGCGACGGCAGGACATCGTTCGGCGGATATATAGCTTTCATATGAAGCTCTCTGTTCAGGACGATCTGGCCTTCTGTGATATACCCGGTCAGATCAGCGATCGGGTGAGTTATGTCATCAGACGGCATGGAAAGGATCGGGATCATCGTGATCGAACCATTCTTCCCCTGGATCTTTCCAGCCCTTTCATATATCGCTGCGAGATCAGTATACATGTAGCCAGGATAGCCCTTCCTTCCAGGGACTTCGTTTCTTGCCGCTGAGATCTCACGCAGAGCCTCGCAATAATTCGTCATGTCTGTCAGGATGACAAGCACGTGCATGTCTTTCTCGAATGCAAGATACTCAGCGCATGTGAGGGCGATCCTTGGGGTGATTATCCTTTCGATCGCAGGATCGTCTGCGAGATTTAGGAACATGACTGAATTCGCGGCAGATTCCATCTTCTTGAATTCTTCCTTGAAAAAGATCGCTTCTTCGTTTGTTATGCCCATCGCCGCGAACACGACACCGAATTTCTCTTTGCTCGACAACACCTTTGCCTGACGCGTGATCTGTGCCGCAAGCATATTATGTGGAAGACCTGAACCAGAGAAGATAGGAAGCTTCTGTCCTCTTACAAGAGTGTTCATGATATCTATACATGAGACACCAGTCTGGATGAAATCTCTTGGGTATTCACGCCTGCAAGGATTTATCGATGCACCGTTGACATCAAGCTCTTTTTCAGGTATTATCGCCGGCCTGCCGTCGATAGGCTTTCCTGATCCACCAAACACTCTTCCGAGCATGTCAGTGCCGACCTTCAACATCAATGTCTTCCCTTTGAATCTCACTCTTGTCGAATCCACATCGACGCCGCTCGATCCTTCGAATATCTGGAGGACAGCGTATTTATCCCCGACTTCAAGGACTTGACCGGTCTTCTTCTCACCAGAAGGCGTTATTATCTCCGCGATCTCGCCATACATCACATCGCCTGAGATCTCGACCATAAGAAGCGGTCCAGTCACCTGTTGGATATTTCGGAATTCTTTTATCATTTGTGACCACCTACAAGCTTTTGGAATTCTTTCTCTCTTTGCTCTTCGACATTCTTTATCTCTTCTTTATATTTCTGGACATATTTCATCCTGCCTATCGCTTCAGTCAAAGGCAGAGCAGATATCTGTGTCACCTTGACGCCGGATTCTACAAGACGGCTCGCCTTCTTGTGGGTCTCCATTATCATCTTGAGCATAAGATACTGTTTGTCAAGAGAGCAGAAAGTATCGATCTCATGTGTCGCGAGCTGCTGGAGAAAATCTTCCCTGAGTCTCCCTGCTGTGTACATCACCAGCTTGTCCTCTTCTTTGAGCGCATCGGGACCTACAAGCTGCACAATCTCTTTGAGCTCGGATTCCTTCTGCAACAATTTCATCGCCTCTTCACGGAAACTATTGAAATCAGAACCGACCTGGGATTCAAAATATCCAGCAAGCGTCTTAGTGTAGAGCGAATAGCTTGTCAGCCAATTGATCGCTGGAAAATGCCTGCTATATGCAAGATTCGCGTCAAGACCCCAGAGGATCTTTGTCAGACGCGTCGTGTTCTGTGTGACTGGTTCTGAGAAATCACCACCAGGCGGACTCACCGCACCGATGATACTGACAGAACCTTGGTTGCCTGCGAGAGTATCTGCTCTGCATGCTCTTTCATAGAACTGCGCGAGACGGGAAGCTAGATATGCTGGGTATCCTTCTTCGCCTGGCATCTCTTCAAGCCGGGATGAGATCTCTCTCAATGCTTCGGCCCATCTTGAAGTGGAATCTGCCATGAGCGCGACATCGTATCCCATGTCACGGAAATATTCACCGATCGTGATACCAGTGTAGATCGAGGCTTCACGGGCAGCGACTGGCATGTTCGATGTGTTCGCTATAAGAACGGTACGATCCATCAGGGGCTTTCCTGTCTTTGGATCCTGAAGCTCTGGAAATTCAGTAAGTACGTCTGTCATCTCATTGCCTCGCTCGCCACAACCGACATAGACTACGATCTGCGCATCAGACCATTTAGCGAGCTGATGCTGAGAGACAGTCTTCCCTGCGCCAAACGGACCAGGGATAGCTGCGGTCCCGCCTTTTGCGAGAGGGAAGAAAGTGTCGAATACTCTCTGTCCTGTGATGAGCGGAATCTCCGGGCTCAATTTTGTGTTTATAGGCCTTGGTTTCCTGACAGGCCACTTGTGGTACATCTGAAGTTTGAGGTCTCCTTTTTTTGTCTTGACGACAGCGACTATCTCTTCGACTGTGAATTTCCCTTTTGATATCTTTGTGATCTTTCCTGGCAAAGCATCTGGCGGCACAAGGATCTTATGTGTGATTGATTGTGTCTCTTCCACCGAGCCGATTATAGAACCAGGACCGACAGCATCGCCGACTTTGACAAGCGGCTTGAAATCGTATTTTTTCTTCTTGTCTATCGTATCTGCGGTGATCCCTCTTCCGATGAAATTACCGGTCTTCTTGGCAAGAGCCAACAATGGCCTTCCTATACCATCGTAGATGGTCGTCAGAAGCCCTGGTCCAAGCTCTACAGATAGAGGCATACCGGTGCCTTTCACAGGCTCTCCTGGCTTGAGTCCGTTTGTGTCTTCATATACCTGGATTATCGCTTTGTCTCCTTTCAGCTGGATGACCTCACCTAGCAAGCCGAGTTCTCCTACAAGCGCGACATCATATATCTTTGAATTTTTCATACCGGCTGCGACAACGACTGGCCCGGTGATTTTCACGATCTTTCCCATTGTCAATCTTCCTCCAATTCAAAACCAGAGCCCACTGCTGAGACAATGATGGCGTTTAGGTCATCAAGGCTCGAAAAATCCTCAAGCTTGTCTGGCAGGCTCACTATATTATATTCTTTCTGAAGCGATGACGCAAGCGAGAGAAGGCCAGCGCTCATCACGACAAGCTCTCCTTTCTTGGCTTTCTGGAATGCATGCAATGCCTCTTCACCGGTCCTTGCCTCAAAACTCTGGGCAAGCCCGCAAAGACGCATGACTGTCACGAATTCCCTATTTCCTATGGCCATCATATTATCATCATCTCCGTCTTCTCTTCAGGAGTGTATCTGTCTTGTATCCCTTTTGATAGGACCATGAGATTACGCATCTCATATTCCTTTCTCAGAAGATACGCATATATCGGGAAAGGTCCCTGATAATGCATGAGCTCATTCTTCTTCACAAGCCCCATGTATGCGCGATGGAGCGCATTCTCGAAATGACTGTAATGACCATCATCTAAGAATGATTCATATCCTTTCTGCATCGCTTCGCCATACAATGTGCTCTTCAATGAATTCGCAAGACGCTTCTCTCTCTCTTCACCATCAGCCTTGAACTCCCTTAGCAACTTTTCCACATCGGTACCGGTCGGGATGAGGGAAAGATCTTCGCCTGATATCGTCTTTTTCAGTATTGTGATTATATTTATCATATCGAATCTCGCGGCGAGCATATCTGACATGAAACGACCATCATATACTTTGGCATCAGCTGAAAGTCTCTTGAAATTCTCGAGGATAAAAGAATCGACAGTGATCTCGAATTCCCAGATGTCTGCTGACACTCTGTCAAAAGCAGGAGCGAACCTCGTCGATGCGAGCACCGCACCCATATCTTGGACTGTCTTTGTTCCATTGAGTCTCTCAATCATACGTTCTGTGATGCAACCAACCGGAAAGATGAATTGTTCATCTGGTTCACGTCCATTCATCCTAGCCTTTGCGAAAGTCTTGATCAGCTTCGCTTCCCACATCATGACAAATGTGTCAAGCACGTGAGAAAGTCCTACGCCAGAGAAGCCCTTCACTTCTTCTAGCTCTTTGACAAAACCTTTTTCAAGTTCAGAATGCAATGACATTAGATCCGGGTCTTCTGCTATTGTCCTGAAAAGTTCACTGTAGTTCGTCCTCTCAAGAGCGCCTTTCAATTCTGCGAATGATCCTGCAGAGGTAAGCGCTGTGTACTGTTGCTCTCCGATCAGATATGCGCTTCTTGCTGACACTCTTGCTCCTGCATATAAGAATGGTATCAACGGCCGTGTACGTAACACGATAACTACCGCAATCATCATGAAAGCGCATACAGCCAATACCATAAGGAGCATCGGATTTTTGGTGAGTATATCAGCAAGCCACATCTTTTAATCATCTCGCTAGCACATCAGCGATTATCCTCCTTAGATAATCTTTTTTTGTCTCAAGCAGAGTCTCTAATGTGAAATCGTAGCTCATCCCATTGGTTTCAATCACAGCGCCTTTGATCTTTTTGTCTGCGATTAGATCTGCTTTCCCTTTTATGGCTTTTTTCAATGCAGGGACCGCCTTTGGCGAGCATCTCACAGTAGGTTTCTCAAGTTTCTGGTCGTTGATGAATGAAGATACCCATACGATGAATCCTTTGCCTAAGCAGACAGTGTCCGAATCTTTAATGACCTCGTCGAATATCTCCTGGTACTTGTCCTCTGAAAAAAGTTCAAATCCTTTCTTGCTTTCAGCCATCACTTCGTTGAAAGCAGTATCATGGGATATCCTTGATTCCTTCTTGGCTTTATCATTCGCTGTCGATTTCAGGGCGACGATAATCTCGTCGCTTTTTGTCTTCATCTCC
>PCVE01000125.1 GCA_002762705.1 Candidatus Woesearchaeota archaeon CG11_big_fil_rev_8_21_14_0_20_43_8
TTATATCTCTTGAAACGCGATGATATGAAAGAGCAGGCCACAAAAGATATCTTCGATGTCTCGGGAAGCGCAAATAAAGGAGTGTTCGGGTCGTTCTTCGATACAGGTTATCTCAAGATCCTGACAAAGCATCTTTTCAGGATCCAGAAGAACGAAGACATAATCGAGGAAGATGATAGCGAAGTATCATTATCGACTTTGCAGCTTGAGCGTATACGAAGGAAGAGATCAGACAAGACACCACATGAAGAAGTGCTTGATGGTATCGATGCAGGCAAGCTCCATTATCAGTCACAGGAAGGGACAAAGCATGAGTTCAAGGTGTATGAAGCTTCGTTGATGGGACTTTATGCGAATCAATTCTGCAGGAGAATCAGTTTCTATCTCCTTAAGAATTTCCCCGAGTTCTTCAAGAAATTATATAACGCTCTCAGACTCGCGAACATAAGGATATTATCGAATACATATGTCAACATCATGATCTTTTCAGTATTTCTTGGATATGTGGGATTCGGACTTCTCTTTTTTATCATCTTTGTTGTCAAGTATCCCTTTTTTGTCGCATTGATAAGGGCGATTGTGATCGCGACAGTAGGTGGTACGACTGCGTTTATTGTGCTGTATCTCTATCCATTCCAGAAACTCAAGGACAGAGCGCGTTCCATCACCACAAACCTGCCTTTCGCGATAACAAATATGGCTGCGGTGGCAAGCTCTGGTGTCCCTCCTGCCAAGATGTTCCGTCTCATAGTCGAGTCGAAAGATTATGGGGAATTCACAGCAGAGATCGAGAAAGTCGTCCAATATATCGAATTGTTCGGATATGATCTTATGACCTCTCTTCGTTCTGTTGCCGCTGTGACACCAAGCAAGCCTCTTAAAGAATTTTTTGAAGGCATGGTGAACACAATAGAATCAGGCGGAGACCTGACTGGTTTTCTTGGACAGAAAGCTGATGAGACAATGGATTCATATGAGATGGAAAGAAAGAAATATAATGATACTATAGCGACATATTCAGACATATATACTGGCATTCTTATCGCGGCACCATTATTTTTTGTATCCGCACTGTCGTTGGTCAGCATGCTTGGTGGAAAAGTAGGGTCACTTGATGTGAATGTGATCATAGTCGCTGGCACATATGTGATAATTCCATTGATGAATATAGGATTCATCATATTTTTGACAGTGTCACAACCGGATGTATAAAAATGGCATTTAGATTCAGGACAAAATATCTGCTCTCATTCGCTATCGGAGCTATAGCAGTCATTGTAGATCTATTGTTCTTCAGATCGACGCCATTCTTCATGCCTCTTCTTGGCATCGCGGTCATAGTCTCGATATCTGAGATGGCATCTGATTATTATGCTGAAAACAAAAGACAAAAAGAGATTGAAGATAAATTCCCTGAATTTGTCAGGAATCTTGCCGGCACGATAAAATCCGGCATGCCAGTATCGAGGGCCATAATACAGGTCGCAAAGACAAATTACGGCGCATTGACAAAACACGTGAGGAAACTGGCCAACCAGGTCGAATGGGCGATACCAATACATAAGGCGTTGTCCAATTTCAGCAAATCGACAAACAATGGAGTCATCAAGAGAGCTGTCGCGACAGTAATAGAAGCAGAGATGTCTGGTGGAAATATCGAGGATGTCTTGCAGACTGTGACTGAATCAGTGATGAAGATAAAGAACATAAAAGAGAAGAGAAAAGCATCTATCCATGGACAGATTGTGCAGAGCTATATCATATTTGTCGTCTTCCTCGGGGTCATGCTCGTCATCCAGAATCTTCTTATCCCTTATATTGTCAAGATGGGGGAGAACTCAGCCTCATATGATAATCCCCTCCTTTCTGGAGCAGGCAACGCTGATGCGATCAAGAACCTGACCGAGGAGACAGATATCGATTTCCGCTCACCTAATCTGTTTTTCGCATCGCTTGGCAAATGGATGACTTCGCTCCAGGGGATATTCCTCATGCTTGGGATGATACAAGGGCTGTTCGCAGGTATGGTGATGGGCAAGCTCGCCGAAGGCGAGATCCGGTCTGGCCTCAAGCATTCCATCATACTTGTCACCATGGCATTTCTTGTGATAACGCTTGGTCAGGGTTTCTTCTGATCAAGACCATTGCTATTCTCATGCTAAAAAATATAAATATATTATCCTTAACTATAATCATGGTAATCATAACGAATCAGATATATCATGCCTATACTGGCAGCAGGAATTCTCTTATAATCGCGCCGCATGCGACGATGAGTGATGTACAACATACTGATGCTGATCCCTGCACAGGCTGGATGGCGATGGATGTCTCTGAGAGGACCGATGTAAGTTTCCTTATCGGTGTGCAACGTCGGAATAAGGATTATAGGGGTAGCCATGACTTCAATGATATCGAGAGCACAGACATCTCGTCTGTCGGTCATCATAAAAGCATATTCCGAAAAAAAGCAGAATCAATGGTTGAGGATATAGTCGCAGTACATGAGAAAGCATATATCATAAATCTCCATTGCATGGATCTAAGGGCAAAAGGTGGACCACGTGAATCTGCGTTGGATGTCGGAACTGGAGAGGTCGGACAGGAGCCACGCAGCAACACGCTTGACCACATCTTGCTTGGATATGCTTCTTTACTTGGTGATATAGTCACGCTGAATGGATATTTCGCCGCGAGAAAACCAGGTAATGTGATTCATTGGTTCGATAGGCCTGTTGAAGCTGTGCAGCTTGAGTTCAGATATGATTTCATGACAAGAAGATATACTCTTGTGAAAGAATTTCTCAGTTCAGTCATCGCGGATCTGTGACTGATCATACAACGCCAGAAACACATCATAAATCGCGTCTTTCAATGGTCCCTGACAATTCTCTATGTCTGTACGGAGGGATAAGATATGCGCATCAGTGAGCCCGTCAGGAGCATATGCACATGTCATAGAACGTCCTAAAAAAATGTCACTGACCGACTGTGGCTCATCCGGATCAAGATCCATGACTGTCTCTTCCAATTCGCATTGTCTTGTTGATTCGAAATAGATTGTCGTGCCATATGAAGAGTATGTCAGTTTTGCGTGCATACATTGGTTCGCATATGCGAGGAAGCATTCCTTGTCTGTTCCACAGTCCGTAGGCATAGAGCTTATGATCAAAGTCATCATGCCGATGATTGAGATGACAACGACGATCCCGATATAAAAAAGAACCATCTTATTATGCGCCGCATGCTCGATCGAATCCCATATCTGGTGGCTTTCATGGTCCACTTCATGTTCAAGACGGACGATCTTTGTCCAGAAATCGCTCTTTGGGATCTTCTGTTCAAGGCCGAATCTCACAAATACATTGTCGATGGCATTCTCATCATATCCGGCTTTTAGAAGCTTTCTCTTGATCGTATCTGCGCCATACCCTACTGCCTCTTGCTGGCGGGCATAATCTAGAATAATATCTGTCTCTCGCTTTGCGAGAGTTCCACCACTCCCACTTACCGCTTTTTTTATCATATGATCAAAGCAATTGTCTGACTAAAGCCGCTTTACCTTTTGAGTTGAATGCCCTGAAAAAATTCAGCGCGACATAATATGCATATGCATCGATCGCTCTCACAGTGTCTTCATCAAGATTGTCAAGATCATTCTTGAATTCCTTGATCGCGAATTTGCTGTAGAGGCCGAATATCTGCTCCTCTTTTGTTATGTTTTTCTTATCTCTTGCTTCATCACGGTACTTGTCCATCGTCCAGCCCCAGATCCTCCCGTAGAGTTCCGGCTGATGGATTTTGACTGTCTCCCAGACTATATTCATCCAGTATGTTCCGACGTTTCCTTTGATTATGTCGCCACGCGGAAACTGTGTGTGTATAAGCTGAAGTGGCGTACCTGTTATTCCGTGCTGGGCTATACGTACAGGTGTGCCCATGTTACGCAAGGCCTCTGCGACTGCCTTTGTCCGTGGGATATCTATCGATACCTGTTCGATAAGATTCCCGTTCTGATCATATATGTTCCCATGGGTAGAACCATTGGCAATCGCGATTATATGCGGGTTAATCCCATTGTTGTTCAATGATGATATGTATGTAGTGGCCTCTTCAGGCGATGTTATGACTTTTCCACTGCCATCTGTCTTTCCGATCTCACCTACTTCGACCTCGAGCCCGAATTCCTGGCTCCCATAATGTTCTTCAATAAATTTAGCGAGTTCTGTAGTGACATCTATGTTCTTTTTGAGCTGTTCATGCACATTGTCAGCTCCAGTATTGAACAAAAACGATGCGTCGATAGCGAATGATGTGAATCCGGCATCTATCTGAGATTTGATGAGGTTCTTTGTATATTCCAGCTCAACCTCATCTCCTTTCTTTAGTGTGAGGTGGTCTGCGTGGATCGCGTATATTTCATGTCCTACAGCTTCTGCAGCCTCGTTTATCCTACGTGCGAATTCGTCAGGAAGAAGACCAGTATAACCACCTTCAAGATTAGATTCTGATTTCGCGATCTCGAATATGACTGGAGCATCGACTGCCTTTGCTGCTCTTAATATGCCTGTTGCGATACCAGTCGGTATCCTTGCATTGCATGCCATGACTATTGTGTCGTTATCTTTCAAAGCGTGGTATATTTTTGCTCCATCTATCGGTTTTGCCATCATTAATCCCTCTTTTTTTATAGACATATAAATAGCTCTGATAGTGTTTTGGCAGTAGTCCTATTTAAATATTGCCAATCACTTTTGGCAAGAGAATCTCCGAAATGTATATAAAGAGCATCATAATACCTTGTTTGCAATCATGCGGGGGAACCAAGATGGGATTACTGGATGAAAAAGAGATAAATGATGACGACAACGGACTTGTGAAGCTACTAAAGAAGATTCATAACAATACTTCGACAGCGACAAAGATCGCAGTGCCTATCGGTGTCGGCTTGACTTTGCCATTCTCTGCCACTATCGGGCTCATAGGTGGTGTCGGAGCTTATATCGGTATGAAGTACAAGAAATATCGCAGTGAGAAGAAAGATTACTGACCATTGTCAGAATGATAATAAACAAAAAAATCAATTTGCGCACTTGCCTTCAAGCTTCATGCCTGCGCCGTCGAAAGAATATGTCGCATCTGTCGAAGTATCCGTATAATTGATCATGACAGCATAAGAAAATGTCTGCCCTGCTGTGCAGGCACCAACATCACCTGTGTATGTCTTTGTTCCACCAACACCGATTGTTGATGTCCCAGTCTCTAGATCAACGCTGTTTACACTTACGACATTCAAGGTGATTGGACTTCTGAGATTATTCTTTATCATGACTGTATCTGTTCCAGATGCTGATATGGCGTAATCTGTTACCGCGACATCTGCACTATCCCAAAATGCTGCGCTCGCTCTTCCACTCACCTGGTTTCCTATTCCTGGTACACCACCAAGTATGACTACGACAATCAGCGCGATAACCACAACAACAGCCAAGACTATTAGGTACTCAGTCGCTGCTTGTGCTTTTTTTAACATCATATCACCTCTTGAGTATAGATTGGTTGTGTGGTAACTCGTCAATAAAGCTATCTGATTCCCTGTGGAGAGAGAATGCTGTTCCTGGCTTTTTGAAAACAAAAAACTCTAATATATTTCATTTATTCAAGAGAATGATATATCTATTACATGTGAGGTGAAAAGATGGCAAAGACAGTAATGGTTGTAGATGACGATCCTGAAGTGAATGAATCGATAACGGCGTTGCTTGAAGGGAATGGGTATGCGACGATATCCGCGAATAGTGGCGACGATTGTCTTGAGATGTTGAAAAGTATGGCGCCGGATCTGATATTATTAGATATAATGATGCCTGGGACTCCAGCGAAGGAGATAATAAACAAAATTAAAGGAATAAAGATTATCTTTTTGAGCGGTGTGAAAATGTCAGAGCATCAGAAAAGTGAATTACTGAAAGGGAATATAGTCGATTTTATCCAGAAACCGTTCGATATAGATGATTTCACAAACAAAATAAAAACAATCTTGGGTGATGATTGATGGAACATGTGAAGATGCTTGATGAACATAAAACAGTGATGTTACTTGTGAACAGTCAACTTTATAATGAGACAATATTGGAAATCGTGCAGGAATTATCTCAGAAAAAAGTATGTTATATATCGCTTAACAAGACACGTGATTCTCTTATAGATCTATTCTCAAAGAAAGGTGTCAATGTAAACAACATTGGATTCATAGACGCCATAACAAAGACCATCATGGATTATCCAGACGAGACAGAGAATTGTACATATATCAGTTCACCTGGCGCATTGACAGAACTTGCGATAGCGATCACGAAATTTCTCAAACTTGGATTTGATTATCTGATCTTTGATTCATTGACGAATCTATTGATATACCAGAAAAGAGCTCCTATCGAGAAATTCATGTCGAATCTGATAAATAAGATCCGAAACACCGAGACTAGAGCGATATTCTGCGCACTTGGCGTACAAGAGCAGCAGCTTCTGTTAGAACAATGCGGGATGTTTGTCGACAATGTGGTCGATAATTCAAAGATGGTCAAATGAGGCGTAAGATGGCAGAAGATAATATGGTCGGTTTTATCTCTCTTGTCTCGCATGAGCTCAGGAGTCCGATGACTCCGATAAAAGTACAGTTGCAACTGCTTGAAAAAGGATATCTTGGAAAATTGACTGATAAACAAAGAATCGGTGTTGATATACTCGTGCGGAATATAGATAGACTTGATCTGCTTCTGGTCGATTTTCTTGATGTCTCAAGAATCGAGGCATCACGGCTTGTTGTGACAAATGAAGAGTTCGATATAAAACCGATTGTTGAAGAGGTTTTCAAGAAACTAGGTGACGATGTGAAAGTGATCTGGTCGATTAGAGAAGCTTCAAAAATGAAAAATGATCCGGCCAGGGTCGGACAGATAATTCGAAAGATCTTCGGATGCATAAGATATTTCATTGAGAAAGTTTCAATTGAGATAACTGAATCTTCAGGCAAGGAGATCATGTTCTCAATACCCTTGTCTGGTCTAACTGAACAAGATTGCATCGATTTTTTTAAGCCATTCTATTTTGTGCGACGAAGCGCAGATAAGAAATTTCCTGGGTCAGGTCTTGAGTTAAGCATCTCAAAAGGCATCGCTGAGACTCTAGGTGGGAAGATGTGGGTCGAGAAGGCAACTTTACCTGATGCGACTTTACGTTTCTTGATACCTGTTGTTCCAATGAAGAAAGTGATCCCAGCCCATATAATCTGAACACAATGTTAGAGACCAATGAAGAAACCAGTCTGTTCTTCAAAGATGGAGAGCAGAATGCAGCTGTCAAAGAGACAGAAGAAAAACGGGTGCCCACAGGCATCGGTGATTTAGATCGCACTATCGAAGGAGGATTGAAAGAGCATTCAGTCACACTCGTCGGGGGATCTGCTGGCGCTGGCAAATCGATATTCTGTATCCAGTTCCTTGTCAATGGTATCTTGCAATATGATGAATCTGGTGTCTATGTCACATTCGAAGAAGAGAAAGAAGCTGTATATTCAAACATGAAACGTTTTGGGTGGGACTTAGCAGATCTTGAACGAAAGAACAAATTCGCATTCATCCGGTATACTCCTGAACAGGTTGAGAAGCTGCTGAAGACTGGCGCAGGGATAATCCGGGATGTTGTAGAGAAGATCGGTGCGAAACGTATAGTCATCGACAGCATATCTGCATTCACGTTGCTCCATAAAACAGAACTTGAACGAAGAGCAGCGTGTCTGAATCTTTTCAAGATAGTCCGTAATTGGCACTGCACTTCGATCGTCATCGGCCAGTATCTCTCTGCGGATGAGAAACATGATTCCACTGCAGTGGAATTCGAGGTAGATGGGATTATATGGCTGTATAATATAAAAGAGGGAGACACAAGGATAAGGGCACTTGAAGTCTATAAGATGAGGGGGACAAAACATGCGGTGAAGACTTTTCCTTTCGAGATAACCAGCTCAGGAGTGCAGGTATATCCTGAAGAGAGTGTGTTTTGATAGAATATGATCTGGAAAAAATCGCAGACATCTTTTGAGATGCTCATCATACTTGCCATCGGACTAATGGTAGTCCTCTCGATCTATTCTGCTGGCAATAAGATGATGAAAGTGACTGGGTCAAGCATCCAATCTTCTAAAGCTAGGATCGCAGTCGATAGGATCGCTAATGCGGCAGATCAGCTTTATCAACAAGGTGTCGGATCCAAGACAAAGGTCCTTGTGTCGATACCTAGCGATACGTTACATTTCAGTGTTGTCAATAGAACTATACTTCTTCAGATGCAAGTGGGAGGTTCTATCAGCGAGATATATCGGACAGTGAATTATAATTTTTCTGGTGAATTCCCCTCAGAAGATGGCAATCATTGGATATATCTGGAATCACGAGAAGGCTGGATAGATGCAAGCCAGAATGCATCTGTTGAATCTATTCTTCCATCTTCAGAGAACACAACTGTCTTCTATGATGGGTTTGAGGCATGGACATCATCGGATTGCGGCGATGGTGGGTTATGGGATTCGTGTTTTCCTGGTGATGGAAATATAAAACGGAATAATGATGGGTTTGCTGGTGATAAAGCAGTAAGATTCGTTGATCATGATCTTGATGATGATTATTTGATAAAGTGTGTCGACCTTAGTGATTATTCAAGCGCCTATGTGGTGTTTTGGTGGAAGAAGAGCGATCTTGATGGCGGCGAATATGGTAAGCTTGAAGCAAAAAGCCAGTACTCTGGCTATTCTGTCATATTTGATTCTGGCATAGGCAGTTCACATTATGCTGAAGAAGTGATAGATATCACGAGCTACATAAGTCCAGACACTTGCCTTAAATTCCATGCTCTTGCAGATATTGGTTCAGATAGATTCGACATCGATGAATTCACAATATTTGGGGCGTCATAGTGATGAGAAAGGCACAGATCAGTTTGGATTTCATATTGGTCCTCGCATTTATTTTTATTATTTTCACAGTGCTTTTAGCGATGACTGGAAAACAGAACCATTCATTTTCTGAATCAAAGGCAAGGTCATATGCACGAGCAGAGGCAGATACTATGGCATCGATCATCAATTCTGCGTATATCGGCGGGTCGGGCACAACTGCATCAGTCGTCCTTCCTGGCACTCTTAAGGGTAATGTCGCATATCAGATAGAAGTGCTGCCTGCGCATCGTCTTGTCCAGATAACCTGGGGTAGTGATGGTGACCAAAAGCATTACGCAAGCACTCTTTGCACTTCTTCAGTCGATGGATCATTGGCCAATCTCTCTGATGGCTCATATCAGCTGACAAATCATGGCGGGGTGATCATAATTGGATAAGGGCCAGATATTCACTCTTGATATGGTGATCGCATCGATAATATTCGCATCAGTCTTGAGTTCATCCATGATGCTTTGGCAATTCCAAAGAGATAAGGCACATTCTGAAGAACAAAGGATTGATATGGAAACAATGAGCGGACGAACAATGAGTCTCTTGATGGAAACAAAGGGATTGCCTGAGAACTGGACACAGTATCCGACCGATGATATCTATTCATTTGGTCTTGTCGATGAGTATCTTGTTGTGAACCGCACAAAATTGAATGATCTTTCAGCATTGGATTACAATTCAGTGAAAGAGATTCTCGGGATACTTGGCCCTGACTATGAATTCGGATTCGAAGTGTCTGTCATGGGCGATGAAGGGTATATAATTGATGCTTCCTTTGGTCTGGTTCCAGACAGCAATTCCTCAGAGGTGATTGTTGTTAGCAGAGAATGCATCTTAGATGGCGATCTCGCGCGAGCTGTGCTGGAAGTGTGGAAGAGGTGAAAGATATCAAAAAAGGAATAGTATTCACACTTGATTCGCTTCTGTGTATCATCCTAGCTGGCGCTATGCTTCTTGCTTGTCTGTTCTTCCTCGGTGAGACAGATACAGGCATAAATTCAAGGAACAATCTTGCCTTTTTCGGCATGGATGCTCTGACTGTCCTGGAAAAGACAGGGATGTTAAGGGCGACCATCGTATCTGGGGATCCAAGTGGGATCGGATCTTATCTTGATGGTCTTCCACCACAGATCTGTGCGAGTTGTGTCATCTATTCGCCAGGTCATGATGTGTTGATATCATCACGACGATCAGGTTGTCTGTCATCAAATGATACTGTGCATCATATCAGGACATTTATCGATACAGACTCAAGAATCAGATACGCATTGATGGAGGTGTGGATACGTTGAATAAAAAAGCGTTCATCTACACAATCACTGCATTCCTGTTGTTATCAGGAGCGCTTATGTCATCTATCGCATATTCAAATAATAATCTTAGGTATTTTGAGCTCGCTCTTGCATCTTTCTCTGCGGATAAGATAAATTTTGTCATGGATGATGTTACAGACCATATCTATCAGGATCTGATACTGTTTGAAGTCAAAGATATGACGATATACCCTACTGCTTCATTTCGCATGAATCTCACTGGTCTTTCACAGACAAGAAATTATTCCAGCATATTCAATGAATATGAAGATTTCATCGAGGAGTATTATTCCCTGCATAATAATGTCGATGTGGAATTAATCGGTTTCAATAACTCATTCACTATCTCGCCATTTGAGCTGGATGTGGTTGTCGACCTGGGGTCGTTCATGATCTCAGGTGATGGGATCGCTTCTGTTTCCAGTGTCACACTTGTCTTGTTTCTTAATGATACTTCCCTGAATATATCTTCCATGAATCCATCTGGTAATGGTGGGTGCGCTGTCGATGTGCAGATAAAACATCCGACAGGGGGAACACATATGGGGGCGGATCTCGATCCGATGATTGAAAATGACCCCTTTTCCATCGGATTCGCGAGTGGTGCTAATGTATCTGTATCTTTTGGTAAGCACATGGAAAAACCGATGCTGCTCGTCGAAGGCTTTGATCTTTCGGTGGATATCTTGGATCTTCGGATAGATCTCGCATCACCTGTTGATGGGATCGAGATAGTCGGAGGCAATGTGACTATCATTTCCCCAATGGGTCAATTTTCAAAGGAAGGCGCGATCATTATCGCAGAAAAGTAATGCTATTCTCCACAAAAGGTGAATAAAATATCAATTTAATTTCCCTATAATATAATAAGATATCAAACTGGGAGGAAAAGATCATGCAGACAATCGCAGATAAGCTTCTTGTCATGTTGCGACAGCACAATGGTATCATGAAGCTTACAGTTTTAGCCAAAAGCCTTGGGATAAGCAAAAAATCAGCAGAATACTGGTCGCATTATCTTCATGAACATAAGGTTGTCAATCTCAAATATCCAACCAATATATTCGCAGATCCAATCATCGAGCTTCTTTCAGATATTGATCCAGTAGATGACACATTTGAATTGCCAAAGAAACGTTCACTCCTGCAGAGCTATTCTGTCGATATCGATTCGGTGAAAGCGAAGATAAATATCTGGGATGTATCGGGAAATGATCTTCCAATATATGATGTCATCCTGCCTACAATCGGGACAGGCACGATGGCAATGTTAAATAGTGTCTTGCTTGATCTATCTGAGAATCTACCGATCGATACTTTGGATGGCACAGATCCAAAGAAAGTGGAAGACCAGAAAGTATTTCTGCTATCTAAGGCAAGAGCGGCTGTCGTGACAAAATTCCCAGATATCGACAGTCCGACAATCGATATGTTCAGTGGTCTTATCTATCATCAGATGTATGGTTTTGGCGAGATGGAGATCATCTTAGGCGATGATTTCCTAGAAGAGATCGCGATAAATTCGTCTCATCATCCTATGCTTGTATATCATAAGAGATTAGGCTGGCTTGAGACGACGCACTATGTCAATAATGAGGAAGAGACATATAATTTTGTATCGCAGATAGGAAGAAAGGCAGGGCGTGAGATAAATTCGTTGCATCCCATAATGGATGCGTATATGCCGACCGGTGACAGGGCCGCTGCGACATTGTTTCCTGTCTCAAGTTCTGGAAACACGATCACCATCCGACGGTTCTCACGAAATCCATGGAATCTTGTCCAGCTGATAGATCCCGAAGTGAATTGCATGTCGATAGAGATCGCGGCGCTCTTATGGCTTGCTGTGCAATATGAACTCAATATTCTTGTCGCTGGTGGGACTGCTTCAGGAAAGACCAGCGCGCTGAATGCTATCTGCTCTTCTATTCCGGCAAAACAGAGGATATTGTCTATCGAAGATACAAGAGAGCTCGCATTGCCAAGCGCCCTTAGAAAAAACTGGGTCCCATTAAGCACAAAGAATCCGAATGCCGAAGGACAAGGAGGGATCTCGATGCTTGATCTCATGGTCGCATCACTTAGGATGCGTCCTGACAGGCTCATTGTCGGAGAAGTGAGAAAGAAAGAACAGGCAGAGACCATGTTTGAGGCGATGCATACTGGTCACTCTGTCTATTGCACGATGCACGCAGACACGGTGGCGCAAGTCCAGAGACGTTTACTTGAACCACCATTGAATATTCCTAAATCAGAGATAGAAGCGCTTCATCTGATATTGGTCCAATATAGAGACAGAAGGAAAGGTATGCGAAGGATGCTTGAGCTTGCAGAAGTCTTGTCTGGGAACAATGAGCTTGAGGTAAATTATCTATACCGATGGCGGCCAAGGACAGATACTTTTGAGAAAGCGAATGAGAGCATCCGCCTTATGGAAGAATTGAATATGCATACGGGGATGACGCCTGATGAGATGAAAGACGAATTGAAAGAAAAAGAGAAGATATTGAAATGGATGCTTGATAATGGTGTCAATGATGTAGACTCTGTTGGAAAGGTCTTTGGTATGTATTATCGAGAGGCCGCTGAGCTTGTCCGTCTAATCAACCTTGGAAAGAAGCCAGAAGAAATCTTCGGAAAGATTGGTGGAAAGAAATGAAGATAAAGATCCCGTTCATGTTTCTTCCATTGCGACGTACTGCCCAGGCAACGCATAGGATATCATTTATCGGTGGTTGGCTTGAAAGATTTTTTCCAGGGCTGCGTTATGATCTCGCTGAAGCAGATATACATGTCGACCAAGATAGCTATCTGTGTGCTGCGGCACTGAATTCTTTTGTTGTCTTTTTGGCCATGTCTGGACTGTTTATTCCTTTGATCATGCTTCGTAAAGATAATCTGCTTGACGCTGCCGTTCTTGGTATGGTGCTCGGGTCTGCCATGGCTTTCTTCATATTCGTCCTTGTCTGTCGATATCCCTCGATCATGGCAGGGAAGAAAGCCGAGCAGGTCGACAAGAATCTTGTGTTCGCTCTAAAGGATCTTTTACTGCAGATCAGATCGGGAATCTCTCTTTATAATGCTATGATAACGATCTCATCACGTGGGTATGGCCTTGCGAGCGAAGAGTTCGTAAAGACAGTGAGATCGATACGTGTCGGTACTCCAATGGAGACGGCACTTGAGGATATGGCGATCAGATCCAAATCTGAATACTTAAGAAAGACTATCTGGCAGCTAGTCAGTGTGCTCAAAGCCGGAGCAAGCCTTGAAGGAGCACTACAATCGATAATCAATGAATTGACACAGGACCAACGGACTCGGATCGCAAGCTATTCACGAGAATTGAACCTCTGGTCGCTTGTGTATATGCTTTTTGCTGTCGCGATACCAACGATAGGTTCGACTATGATGATAATACTGTCGTCTTTTGTCGGACTTGGTATCACACCAGGAATGTTCATCGGATTTTTGGTGCTTACTCTTCTGATTCAATATGCGCTGATAGGATTCATCAAGGCAAGGAGACCGATCGCTAATATGTAAAATGAGATTGAAGCAAAGATTATACACGAGTGCTGCCAGGATCATTCCAAGACGGCATAGGGAAAAGATCGCGCAGATGCTCATGTATTCAGGCGAGAGGCAGAATGCAGATTATGTCATCGGATCTGCAGCAGTCCTAGGACTCCTTGTGATGCTCATCTTCATCCTTGCCATGTCTGTCTTCCATGTCCGGTTGCCAGTCGGAGATGGTTTGATGGATCAGCAAGCGAAGACAGTGACACTTAGTGTCGGTATATGGAGCATAAGCTTCATCTTCTTCATCCTTGTGCAATTCATGCTCTATCTGTCGATATACTTCAAAGTCGAAGACAGGCGGGAAAGGACTGAGAAAGTGCTTCCAGACATACTGCAACTTGTCGCTGCGAATGTGAAGGCTGGCATGACTCCAGTGCAGGCACTTAGGTCTTCAGCAAGGAAAGAATTCGGACCGATCTCTGAAGAGATAAATATCGCAGTCGCAAAATCTATCGGATCAGGATCATTCAATGACGCTTTATTGAATATCACACAACGCATCCAATCGCCTAGCCTTGATCGTGCCGTCAAATTATTTGTCTCATCCCTTAAGGCCGGAGGGAGACTTGTCCTTCTGCTAGAGGAACTCGCAAAAGATATCCTTGCGACGCGCGTGTTGAAAAAAGAGCTGAACACAAGCACAAAGATGTATACTATGCTTATTGTGTTCACGATCATCATCGGCGCGCCATTGCTCCAGGCAGTCTCTATACATTTTGTCGAGGTCATGAACAATATGCAAGCAGACAATGCGATAGGTGATGCAGGCTCAGAACTATCGATATTCGCAGGCGAGGTGCTTTTGACTCCGGACTTTCTCATAGTAACTTCATTGGTCATGCTTGTCGCGATATCAATCCTTGCAAGCATGCTTATTGGCGTGATCGCCGAAGGAAAGGAGAAGTACGGGCTGAAATACGCTCCGGGGATAATGTTCTGCGCAATCGTGCTCTTTTTTATCGTCCGTAGATTTGTCTCGGCTTTCTTTGGCAGCATGCTCTGAACCATTCTCTATCCTCTCGGGAGAATAAGATGTTCCTTTTTTCAAAGGGTGATAAAGCCTATATCTTGAATTGTAATACTGTGAATCACATGAAATATTTGAAGGTATATCTGTTTTTTTTGATCATCGCATGTTTCGCATTTGTCAGCTGTGCAGATAGCACCGATACTGATGATGATCAACAACAGATAAAAGAACTGAAGATCTATAATTGGGAAGATTACCTGCCCGAAGATGTCATCACTGATTTTGAAGCAGAATATGGTGTTGATGTGACACAGGAATATTTTGATGATGATGAATGGATAGTCTCGGCTTTAGAATCAGATCCATCTAGATATGATCTGATCTTTCCGACCCATAAAGTGTTATATTCACTTTGGAATCTGAAATTATTGGCCGAAATAGATAAGACAAATATACCAAATCTGGAAAATATCGATGAACGGTACCTTAATCAATCGTTTGATCCAGATAACCGATTTTCTATACCTTATGATTGGGGTACAACCGTATTGTCATATAATTCTAAATTTATTGAAAAAGAAGATATCACTTATAGCTGGCAGATGTTGTTCAATGAAAAGTATTCTGACAGGATAGCGACTTTTGATTCACCCAATCTTGTTGTCGGCATGGCTCTTAAATATCTTGGGTATTCAATCAACTCGCGAGGTGATGAACAGCTTTTGGAGGCTAAAGACATCTTGCTTGAACAGAAACAATTGATTATCGGCTATCTCTCATGGAAAAATATAACTGACATGATGATCAATGAAGAGATATGGATCGCACCAGCATATAGCGGTGATGCGGTCATGATGTTGGATGAGAATCCTGATATAGACTATTTTGTGCCAAAAGAAGGGTCTGATTATTATGTAGACTGTATCGCGATCCCGATTGCCGCGAAAAACAAAGACCTGGCAGAGAAGTTTTTAGATTATGTGATGCGGCCGGATATCCAGGCCCGTATAACTGAATACACTGGATATGGCAATCCAAATAAAAGATCTATCGAAGGTGGATTTATTTCTCCTGAGACTCTTGCTGATAAAAGGATATATCCGGAACCAGATATCATGAGTAAGCTCGAATCCTGGGACACTCAGTCTGAGACGGGCTCTTTTGGGATCAATTCGATCTGGTCGGAACTGATCAAATCGGAGCAATAAAAGATGAAACTTCGCACTAAATTGATCTTATATTTCACTTTTGTGATACTATTGATGAGCACATTTCTTGCAGGGTTTTATATCCTATATATAACAAATTATCTGACCACTGATAGGCAGCAGGCATTGAATTCATTGGCGATCAATACAAAGAATGAGATCGAACGTGTGTTGACGCGTGGATATGATGATGTACAATTTATCGCAAATAGTCATTCATTCAATGTGCAGACACATTTATCTGGGGAATTGTTAGATTCATTGAATCTTATACAAGAGACTTATGGGATCTATGATGATATCGTTGTCCTGGACCTGGATGGGAATGTGATCTCTTCGACAACGTATAGTTACCATGATCAGTTCGGAAAGAAAGACTGGTTCAAGAAGGCTCGGGATGGTTCTGTTGTGGTATCAAACGCCCACATGATATTGGACAAAAGTTTACCAGTTATAAATTATCTTGCTCCGATCAGATCGACAGATGGCAATATCACTGCAGTAGTCTCGATACAATATCCTTTGGATCATCTCTGGGATATTACGGATAAGATCTCTACAAATAAAAAACTGAACATATATCTCTTGAATCCGTTTGGGATGTATATAGTGCATCCAGATAAAAAAATGATATTCTCTAGAGCGAATGATGATCTGCCACTTTCAGGGTTCAGTTCTAAGGATGGGGTCATCGAATATGAAACCAAAGATGACAGGCAGATGATTGGTGGTTATAGCAAAATGTTCGATTCTGTGGATTACATGGGAGAAGGCTGGACTGTGGTCGTCGAAGAATCAAGGGATCAATATCTGGCAGTGATAAAGAATTCATACATCATATTAGGTTTATCAAGTGTAATTCTGATTTTGCTTATTATTTTATTATATTTCAAGTTGAATTCCTGGTTCATCGTTCCAATTGATGTTCTGCAGAAAGGGATCAATAGTGTTAAAGAGGCCGATTTCACAACACCAGTCCACCTAGCTGGAAATGATGAGATGAGCGAGCTTGCGAAAGGTATTGATCAGATGCGTCTTGCTATGAAGTCATTCACACATAGACTTAAAGGCGCAAACAGCAGGATAAATCGTCTTTTGACTGTGAGGACCCAATTCATAAATCGGATAGCCCATGATCTGCGCACACCTTTAGTCCCTATCTTGACTTTGTTGCCTCTGATCGAACGAAAGATAACTGAGAAAAAGCAAAAGGAGATCATGACAATAATCCTGAATAATGTGACTTATCTGAATGCGCTTATCTCTGACACCTTAAGTCTTTCCAGGATGGATAGTGGGAAGATAAAATATTCACCTGAACAGATTGATGTGCTCGATTTGCTCAGTTCAATTATCAAGAGCAACGAGCCAGTATTCAAAAAATCTGGTACTACTGTTGTTATGGGTATCCAAAAGAAAATTCCTTCTATCTATGCTGATCGAAATTCTATAATCGAAGTATTGGAAAATATGATAACAAATGCGCTTAAATATATGGCTAGCGGTGGAAAAATAAGCTTCAGTGCAGAAACAAAGAAAGATTCGGTATTATTTTGTATAAAAGATTCAGGGATTGGAATACCAAAAGAAGATATTCAAAAAGTATTTGAGGAATTCTATCGTGTTGATAAATCGCATCATGAGAAATCATCTGGTCTTGGGCTTGCTATCTGTCAAAGG
>PCVE01000086.1:0-17316 GCA_002762705.1 Candidatus Woesearchaeota archaeon CG11_big_fil_rev_8_21_14_0_20_43_8
GTAAGCCTTCAGCGCATCTCGCACGCATTTGATCAACCTTTGTCGCCAAAGGTTGGCACGAGAGCCACGAAGGCAATTTTTTATTTTTGTGATACTGTAAAATATCAAGAAAATAAAATCACTTCTTCTCCATGTAGCTGCATTTTCCACAGGTCCTTCGGTCTTTATGTTCAGCCATGAGGAAACCATCGCCGCATTTTGGACAAGACCGGTTCTTATGGTCAAGTGTGCTCCCACTGACAGTATAGCATTTGTTCATATGATATGTATTTTTCTTTTTAACAGCAGCAGGTTTTTTCTTATCGTCTTTTCCCATTTGTCAACACCTTACTCTTTCTTCTCTTCAGCAGGAGCAGCGTCTTCTTTCTTCTCTTCAGCGGCAGTAGCTTCAGCTTCTTTCTTCGCAGCATCCGCAGCCTTTTTTTCTTCGTCAGCTTTCTTCTCTTTTTCGACCTGCTTCTTCAGTTTCTCATCAAGATATTTTTCTTCGATAAGATCTTTTGATTTCTTGTCATTATAGACATGAGCGATTATCTTGACTCTGTCATTTCCATATTTTGTATACACATGACGAATCGAGACAAGATCCTCTTTTGTCTTCAATAATGTGCCAAGCCTTCTCGTCAAAGAAAGCCTTGATGGTGTCTGTCCGCCAGCGTTCATTGTGCAGACGACTCTTTTCCTTGATAACAGAGGAAAATTAGTCTCTTTCTGAATCTCGATATCCATTTTCATCTCACCTTGATTGCATATTCGCCTTTTGTGTTGAAGCCGACTCTCTGCGCGATCTCAGATTTTCCTGAGTCAAGCACAGCCACTCTTCCACGCCAATTTGTCGAGAAATCGCTGACTTTGCAGCTTGGGCATTCTGAACCGTCGACGAACATCTTGCATCGTTTGCATACTTTTTTCTTGACCATGATTCTTCACCTATTTCTTTTTCTTGCTCTCTTTTGCAGCAGGTTCTTCTTTCTCTTTCTTTGTGCCAAGGTCTTCCTCGATCCATTCGAGTTTCCCAAGACCTTTCTGTCTCATTGTCAGACCAAGCTTTGGATTTAGTTGGTCTTTGAAACTGACAGCGATTATCTTCGCTTTGCACATGTCACCGACACGAAGAGTTCTCTTTGTCTCTTTTCCTGTGAGCACTTTCTCTTTTGAGAACGAGACAAAATCATCGATTGTCTGGGAGACATGGATCATACCTTCGATCGGACCGAGCGCCATGAACACACCGAAGTCAGCTATATCTTTTACCTTGCCGACAACTACTTCATGCATCTCAGGTTTATACGTAAGGATCTCGAATGTTGTATTATAGAACGAAGCGCCATCTCCAGAAACGATAATCCCTTCGCCGATCTCTTTGACACCAGCGACATCGATTACGATCCCAAGCTCTTTTGATACAAAACCTTCAAACTTCTTCTTGATCTGCTTGATGATCGCAAGATCTTTCTGAAGTCCAAAAAGGCTAGGTGGAACCCTTATATGGTCCTTGACTTCGATTTTGTAAAACATTTGTATAAGCCTCCTTGCTCTCTTTAAGTGTACATCTCAAGTTCGAGACATCCTCGACATTTGAGGTGGATGATCGGTACGTGCATAGATCGTAGTTTGTCACGCAGGTATTTGTCGAGCGTCGCCACGATGTTACCTGATTTTCCAGCCACAAGGTCTAATATGTGGTGATCTACGTCTTTTTCTGAGTCATCTGTGGTGATTGTTTTTAAATCTTTTGCTTTCAAAAGGTCGATAGCAAGTTTTGCTGCCCTCACGTTTTTCCCTTTCTGGAACTCTATTATCGACTTAAGCTCATCTAATGATCTATCGATGATACAAAGCTTGTATGGAAAATGGCAAATCCTGTCTATCTCTGCGAATATGTCAATCTTATGCTGGAATGGAACAAGCAAAAAGTTCGTATCCAATATAATATTATATTCTACAGTCACTTTTGCAGTAGGTTTGGTTCTATTTATAAACATTTTGTTTTAGGGTTTATAAATGAACCGTGCTAAATCTATTTAAAGCATACTATCTGATCTTCATTGGATGGAGAATCTTATAATCCAGGGCATCGGTATTATCGCGCTTATCTTTGTTGTCCTTTCTTTCCAGTCTAAGAAACGATATGGGATCCTTATGTTCCTCTGGATCGCGCAATCCTTTTTCGCTGTGCATTTTGGACTTCTTGAGGCCTGGACAGCTGTCGCGATGAATATCATAGCAGCGGTCAGGACATATATCTTCAGCCAAAAAGATATCCGGGGATGGGCATCCAAAAGATGCTGGCCATATCTTTTCATAATTCTGTTCATCGCAGTTGGTCCATTCACTTGGGATGGCTACCATACATTACTGCCGATAATCGCACAGGTCATAGAATCGATCGCGCTCTGGAAGAGAAGCCCAAGAATAATAAGGATTATGATGCTTTTTCCAAGACCTTTTTGGGTCGTCTACAACCTGATGGTCGGTTCATATGCAGGAATACTCACAGAGATATTTGTGTCTGTATCGATATTGATCGGGATTTACCGGTATGACAGCGGTGTTGTTGTAAGTTCGCGTTAAGATTTTGTGGGTTTTATGTCTCTTTTACTTTTTGCAGAGTTCCGACCGCTCGATGCGGCCCGAACGATTGGCAGCTAGACGTCATCTTCTCATCGATTATCGGATTTGCTGACAGTGTGGCAGATATCAGAGTAAGGAGCGCACGTTTGCGAAGCAAAGGTGCCTTGGATTCAGGATCTTGCAGAAGTAACTTGCAACGGAGCTATGACAGCAAAACCTTTAAATAATTCTAGAACATCATCCTTTTTTGTTAGGAGGGGACTTATCTATGGAACGTACTGCTGAGCAAGAGTTTGAAGAGTTCTTATCAGATTATTATGATATCAATACAATATCTATACCGGATGTCCTGCCACGGCAGATCATGAAGGATCTCACAAAAAATTTTTTTGGCCAGGATCTTGCGGCGGAGATAATATCTTCGGCTGTCGCATCGCATTATAGGTGGGCCAAGAAGTGTCTGAGGACAGAAGCAGGTATGACAACACGAGGTCAGCATATCCTCCTATATGGGCCGACTGGGGGAGGAAAAACATATTCGATGGAATTGATCGCTGAATTTTTGGGGGTGCCATTTATCCAGACCCAGGCTACCAGGTTCACTGAAGCTGGTTATGTCGGAGATGATCTTGAGAATATTCTAAAACGTTTGATTGACGCAGCAGATGGTGACCAGAAAAAAGCGCAGCTCGGCATTGTATGCCTTGATGAAGTTGATAAACTTGCGAAAAGAGATACAGGCACAAAAGATGTCAGCGGCGAAGGTGTCCAGAATGGACTCTTGCCATTCCTAGATGGATCAGTCATGAACCTAAGATATGGGACTGGTGCTGGCGCAAAAGAAGTGGCGTTTGACACATCGAATGTCTTGTTCGTCCTCACAGGCGCGTTCTCAGGCATGCATGAGATTATACAGAACAAGCACAAAAGCGCGATCGGTTTCGGATCAGACTCAAAGAAGAAAGAGGATTTCATGTTCGATTATTCAATGGTAGAGATCGCTGATTTTGTCAAGTACGGCATCATCCCTGAACTGCTTGGTCGGCTGCCAATAATGATCCCGTTCCAGGCCCATACAAAAGAGACACTAAGGCAGATACTGGATCATGGAAGAGATTCCATCATGCGGACAACCGCAGCAGAGATGAAAGAGGGATATGGGATCACGCTTGAATTCAGTGAGTGCGCAAAAGAATACGCAGTAGAGAAAGCGCTTGAATTGAAGACCGGCGGCAGGGGGCTGAAATACATCAAAGGTATCATGCATAGATATATTTGTCATCTTCCGTCGACAAAAAGGGTGAAATACACAGTCACAAAAGACCATCTCACACATCCTGAAAATCATCTTGATGAGATAATCAAAGAAGCAGAGGCATGCGAGGCAGAAGGAGCGCTTAGAATGATAACTGGTGAGTTGCCGGATATGATGCTTGATGGCTATACGATCTCTCTTGATGAGAATTCCCCTGAAGAATTTGGATTTGAATTGATGGGCCGTATCAAATATGGTGACAGGATGACTCGAGTCATCTATCAATTCGCACCATTGCAGAAGAAGTCGCGTCTGATGATCGATATCGAAGGTGCTGATACAGTCTCGATGGCATGTCCTGGCGATGCGCGTTTCAGCAGGAGTTATGTCGCGCTCTATGATTGCGCATGCAATGGGAATTGTTCCGATGCAGTCGACACAAGACTGATAAAACTCAGAGATGATCTATATAAAATGATGAAGCTTGAGAAAGCAAGAGCTTTCTTCGCAGGTCTATCTAAAGAATATAATCCGAAAAAACCGGCAGGCACCCAACAGTAAATATTATATAATACAAGCCACAAGTTTTTCCTATGTTAGACACAATACTTCAGAAAGCCTCAGGGATATTCATCGATGGTTTATCTGCTGTGATAATAATCCTGATCGGTGTCATAATCGGAAGGGCTCTTGGGAAAGTGTTGAATCATTTTCTATCACAGGTTCATCTCAATAAGTTCATACTAGATGAGATCAAAGTCGGGATCAATCTTGAAGATTATCTTGGTACTTTTGTGTCATATGTTTGCTATGCGATAAGCATATTGATCGCGCTCAATACACTCAATATCATGACACCAGTGTTTTTCATGGTGGTTGGTGGCCTCATGGTCCTTCTTTTGATCTCGCTCATCGTCGGAATAAGGGATTTTTTCCCAAATCTATTCGCAGGTTTCAAGCTCATGCGTGGAAGATCATTCAAGGAGAATGAGCGGATATTATTTGAATGCATGAAATTGAAAGTCGTCAATATAGGTTTTCTTGAGACAAAATTAATCACTAAAGATGGTGATATTTTATTCATCCCGAATTCTGAGCTTGAAAAGAAGAGGACTGTCAATATAACCAGAAATGCGAAAAAAGCGAAGAGGAAGTAGATATCATCGAAATAGCTTATCTAGTTCTCCATTGCTCTCAAGCGAATATAAGTCATCGCAACCGCCTATGTGCTTTCCATTGATGAATATCTGCGGCACAGTCATGCGGCCGCTTCGTTTTATCATCTCATCGCGTAGCTCTGGTTTTTCATCAATCTTATATTCTATGAATCCCTGCTCCTTTGATTCCAATAGATTCTTCGCTTTTATGCAATATGGGCATATCTTTTTTGTATAGATCTCAATATTTGCCATGATAATCATCTTGAGCAAGAAAAAAAAGGAAAGTTAGAAAATCAGAGGCATTTTTTTCGTATGGGATTGAAAAAGTTTGTCTGATTTCCTATCTTCCTGTCACAGCGACGATTTAGGGCGTACGGCGAGTTTCACGTCCTCTGCCTTGACCGTCTTTCGACGGGCATGCAGCGCAAGTCTCACCGAGTCCACTGCGATTCTTTCGGCGATGTCTTCCAAAACCTCTCGCAACGCTTCTTTGGCATTGTCCGCTACGCGTTCAGCGCCATGCGTCTTGAGGATCTTTTCCATCGCCGCTAGAGGAAGCAGCTTTCGCGCCTTTACCATCTCTGCTAAAAACCCCCATAGATTTCTTTGAAACTGGTAAGATTAATAATTCGCATTTCGGCTTTTAAACCTTTCGTAGTTTTTAGTAGAAGACATATCCACCAGTATCCGAATGCGTATATTTGTAAATTTGTTTGGTAAAAATCTGTGCGAAACCGTGTGGTCTTAGAAAAAACTAGATAGCCTGCGTATAAACGGTGTCGATCCTGTGGTCTTCTTTTTCCTTTGCCGAGATGCTATGATCTCTTTTATCCTCTTTTCCATAAGATCTGAATTCTCGAACTCTTTTTCCTTGCGTCTGAATTCTGCAGTGTGGTGATAATTTTTTGTGCCAGATTGCTTGAACTTGAGCACCTTGTGCAATACTTCATGATACATTATATAATCGATCACATCTTCATGGTTCTCAAATATCGAGCTTATCGATATCATGTCTGTCTTGTAATCGTATGATCCTAATTTTGATCTCGTAGGTTTTCCCATCCTAAGATTCGGCCGTTCGACAATCCCATCAAAATATTTTGTGTTGATCCTGTTGAATGATTCCTCGAGCGTCGGATGTGATCTTGTTTTAGGCACGGTAAGATGGAGCCGTTTGATGAAATTATTATAGAGATCTACATTGACAGATTCCTTGTTCTTGCCTCCGAACATCTTGATCATCAGCTCTTCAAGCAAGCCTTGGAATATCTCTGGCGTTATGCCTATCCACTTCTTGCTGATCCGAAAATGCAGCTTGTTCATGAAACGGCTGATCGTCCCATTGTATGGTCCAAGCTTTCCTGAGAATGTGACTGATACCTGATAATCATATCGCCTGCCGGGATAGATGTGTCTGAATGCGATCTCAGAAAGAAGCATCACGTCTCTTGCAGTCCTGACTTCGTCTATTCCGCTTGTCTCATCGATATCTATATCCACAACAGAATATTCTTCAGTGTCTGCTCTAATTCCCTCCATAAGCCAGATGCGTATTTTCTAAGATATAAATATTTGCACAAAATATATAAGCCCATGGACCCGGTTGATTGTCATGGAGACAATTTATCTGGTTATGCTTATATCTGTGATCGGTCCTGTGATCGGATCATTCATCGGTGTCATGCGAAAGCCATCTGAGAGATTCATGTATGCGATGCTCGCTTTCGCCGGTGGGACCATGCTTGCCATATCATTTCTAGAATTGATCCCTGAAAGCATTCATCAATCATCTATATTATATTGTATCCTTGGTATTTTGATTGGTTCTGGTGTGATGTATGTCCTTGACAAGTTGATTCCGCATATACATCCTGAACTATGCGCGCAGGAACATGGCTGCAATCTGAAGAAGACTTCTGTGTTCCTTCTGCTTGGCATCGCGCTTCATAATCTGCCAGAAGGCATAGCAATAGGCATAGGTTCGATCACTGACATCAATCTGACATTGACAATCGCGCTTGCCATTGCCATCCACAATATTCCCGAAGGGATCTGCACTTCTGCTCCGTATTATTATTGTTCGAAACGGCGGCTAAAATCTTTTCTTCTCTCTTCGATGACTGCGATACCTTTATTGATTGGGTTTTTGATTGTGCATTTTTTATTTGTTGGAATATCAGCGAACATACTCGGCGTGATAACTGCAGCGACTGCTGGGTTGATGGTATATATCTCAGCAGATGAACTGATCCCAAGCTCCTGTCACGTGAAGGATCATTCCGCGATATTCTCCTTGATCGCCGGCGTGATAATGGTCGTGCTGCTCGGCGCGATATGAATCAATCTGATTTCATCCATCATCTCAGGTATTCATTTTTGAAATTCTCCTGGTTAAGTTCCTTCACCTTTCTCACACTGCCGAAATGATGTGTCAATACCTTTTTAGCTTCATTGAGACACAGCGCGATCTTGTATGCGCCTTCGTCTTTTCTGTAATCGTGTCCGAAGCGGATCTCAAGCCGTCCCCATCTTGATCCGCCATTGAAACAGATATTCCCGTCAGAGAATACGACTGGGTGGTTGTAGTTTTCAGTCAATATCCGTGGTTGATGCAATATTGAGATAGAGTCTGCTTCTTCTTTGAGATCTATCCCGATACATACGGGTGGAAATCTGTATCTCTCTGCTAAAATAAAACTGTCGATTGTATGGCTGCATGTCATCTGTTCTCTGCAACCTGATAATTTGATTTTTTGATTCGATGTAGGGTCATCTTTTTGTATTTTTATCCGATTCAATCTGGCCTCTAAAAAAGAGTTCATCTTTCTTTCATAAGTCAACAAGAATTGTTCAGTATGCCCCACAGGATTCAATCCATAGCATCTGCCTTCGATGTCCAGGACAGGATATCGCGCGGGTTTGATCTCGTATGTCTTCTTTTTTGTGATGTATATATTGTTTCTGACGACATCTGAAAGTATTGTCTTTTTTCGATTGATCAAAGACCAAAACGAAGGGATGACGTTTGACTTTTTATGTCCATCTATCGCCTGGCCATGCATCTCAGAATACGCATCATTGATCATCGTTGCAAGATTTGATGGTTGATGATTGCCTCTCGCGATCAATCTCTTCTCGATCTGTTTTTGGTAAATTGAAAAATTATTGTTCTCGAGATTAAACATAGTATCTGCTTTTTCAAGTAAATAGTTTTTATGGTTGAAACGAAGGTCACTTCCCCCCATAAAAGGGAGATACAGTTGTTCATGGAAAACGATCACTCCTCCATCTCTCTGTGATAGATCTCTTAACAATGATCGCAACATCAAAGACACCCGCAGGATTGTTTTTTCTCTGGTTGTCGTGATCCTGACAAGCAAGCAGATCCATATCTTAATGGTTGAGACTCACCAACACCCATGAAAATCTCTGTTGTTCTATTGGCTATCGCTGAACCGATGATCATGTTTGGTGTTATGACGCTTGGCGATGCGGCTTGACACCCGCTTTGTGTTCTTTCTGCTTCAAATCTCAAAAGCGATTCTAGGTTCCTTTGGCATTTTATGCAAGGAGAATGACCTGGCAGATATGTGTATATATCTCCACTAAGTGAACTTGTGGCGCCGTCAATGTAAGGGATCCGATTCTTCCTGCATAAGTCGGATGCATCCATTCTTGCTTTGATTTTGTCAACGCATCCAAGAACAATATCATAGTCTTTTATGCGTGTCTGTTTTGTTAATCTCCCAACAATCCCATTTGCGTGGATTCCCCTGGAGACTTGTCTGATCCGGTTTGCTAATACCTGTGATTTGTATTTTCCGATTGCATCATAAAGCATGATCTGTCTATTGAGGTTTGTTAAATCCACTGTGTCAAAATCAATGATATCGATGTATTTGGCCCCTATTTGCGCGAGACATAATGCTGTGAAGTTACCTAAAGCTCCCGCCCCAATGATTAACACTCTTTTATTGTCATATTCAATGCTTGAACCGATCGAAGTGAATTTTGTGAAATATCTTTTTGTGATATTATCGTCTGGTAATTTGATATATTCTTTTCTTATTATGTCACACGTGAAGCCAGCGGCAATAGCAGCTTCGTGTGGTCGGATGCACTGATTTGAGACATATGATGTTCTTCGTAACAATGATTCTTTATGCACTGAAATCTCAGTATCGCTCTTTGTTGTTCTGATCAAAGGTATCTTCCGTCTAAAAGAATATTCTTTCATGGCTTTCCCTTCATGTCCTGAGACATCGCAGTCAACGATCAGATCTATCGACATCCGGTCTAATATCTCTCCACAAAAAGGGAAATCTAAAGGTATGATCTTTGTCTCTGGGCTGATTTTTTTAAGTTTTCTCGTCATCGAATAGACTTTTGGTTTTCCGATATCATTTTTCTCAATCAAAAATTCACCATCAGAACACATGCTGATCTTTTTGTTATTTATGAGGATGATATTTCCAATGCCTAGTGCAGCTAGACCTGCTGCTGTGTATTGAGACAAAATAGATCCCCCTGTCACACAAATCGTGGAATCACGCAGTTTTTTTTGATTCTCTTGGCCCCATAGGAGCACTTGCCTGCTCACTCTTGACATTTTTTCTTTTCCTCCTAAGTTGTGCAAATGTTTTCATGATCAGAAAGGGGTGTTTTTTCTTCGCATACTTGCTTTTTTTTAATATTGTTTTTTCGATCTTATTCAATTCTCTTATCTCTCTTGGGCCTGGTGCAGAAGTGTATGTCTCTTCTATCTGTCTCATCCTTTCGTGCCATCTGTTCTTTTTCGTCACAATCATCGCGATTTTTTCGACACGGCCAGAATATGCGATATCTGATTTTTGATATTCCTCGATAAGTGCATGCATTGTATTCCCAAGAGAATAATTTTTTTTATTGTAAACAACCATCGCTGTTGTTTTGTTCAATTTGTCATCGACCAATTGTTCAATATTTCTCTCTCTTTTCTTTTTTAGTTTTGCAAGCATAGCCCTTTTTTGTTCCATGTAATCTTTTTTTGGGTTCTCCTCTCTGAATTGAGACAGAAGTTCTTTGTATGTATCGCTATATCGTTCTCCTTCGATGAGTTCTCTTATTGTCTTGTCAAGATACACCACTTTGTCTTTGATCTCATCATCGACATCTAGAGAAACATCATCTTCAGAATCAATTATATTCAATTCAACATTTTCTTCAAGAGAATATTCTTCTGAATTCCTTCTTCCGATTGCGCAATAGGGGTGGTCATTAAGAGCATTAACAGTCATCAGATACGCCCATTCTCCATTCCCCCGTTTGATTTCAGAGGTATAATTGACTTTGTCCTGACTTGAAAAAAAAGTTTGAAAGTCGGCATGTGAATGACACCAACCGATATGTTTCAGACCTTTTCTTTTCATCTGCCACTTAGCTAGTTGGTATGAGTCAATTCCATCTACATATAGACCAATCCGGCAATTTGTATGTGAGACACTTTGCCCATCGACAAGCTGCACATCTTTGATTATTTTGTTGTCATCAGAGCAGAACCACATGTAGCATTCCAATGGAATGCCACTAAGTTCAACTAATCGTTTTGCTATGTGGTTTGCTTTGTTGTATGCACCCCTTGTTATGTGGATCATCTAGATCCACCGGCGTCGTAGCCGTGTACTAAAAGATCCAGGGATTGATATTCGATTTCATCACCGTCAGATGTGTAATCTGATTTTTGTTCGAAGATCTGCGGGTTCGCTCCGACACGGTCTGTCAGGGAAAATTCTTTCTCAAGCGCTTTCCCGTCCTTTCGTGCTTCGATCAGCACCAGGTAGTTTGGGTCTGTTCTGCCAGTCATGAACTGGATCTCTTTTGCGAGCTCTTTTTCCAGATCCATCAGAGCACTGTTGCCGTGGCTGTCTTCGTCTTCTGTGCACATGAAATCCACAAGATCTTTGAATTTTCTGTCTTTGTAGCTCTCAGGCACTAATTTCCTTATCGGGTCGTATGTTTTTCCTAATCCTTTGGCATTCATTTCAACTAAAAGGTAGTCTTCCATGGTATGCACCTCCGTTGTTATAGGGGTAGTAGAGGTGCTTAAAATAACATGAAGTATGGTTTTACGGGGGATGTACGGAATTTCTGTAATCTTTATGAGTTGAATCGGCAGATATTCGGGATTTAGTGATTTCGTCGTAATTAATTTGTTTAATCCGTGTGATTTACGTATCTATTTAGTCTTCATCTTGTGATTCTTGCTTATTGAGCGTTCTTCTATTGGATCTGCAAAAACTATATTAACTGCTTTCTTTTCTGAAATCATCATGGATATACTTGGATCAGCAAAAACAGTAGCAGAGTCGGCAAGGCACCTCACGATCAGCAACAAGGCAGCCAGATCTCTTGCCGAGCAATTGGCCGATAGAGAGATCCCGAAGTGGCAGATGGACGTCCATTATAGCGATGAAGCATCTGAAGGATTCACAGCCAATTATCTTCTTCTCCTAGACGCCCTGAATTTCTGCTTCTGGCCAAGCGAATGGGAAGTCGAATACAAGGAGCATAAGTATGGCGGCTACATGGCGCTCGCCGCATCATTGAAGCGCGCAATAGAAGAAGATGTCAAGCTATGCGATGCTAATTATCAAAAGAACATGACGTTAAACGATCTAAAAAATGTCTTCAGAGGCGAAGGAGAGCTCGCGCTCATCCAAAGAAGGCTTGATATTATCCACCAGAACGCCGAAGTGCTGATGGACAGATTGGATGGGTCATTCGCTGGTTTCATCGCAGACGCAAAAGGGAGCGCTCTTGAGCTCACTAAGATGATCGCGGCCACATTTCCTTCATTCAATGACACCCACCGATACAAAGGAAAAGATATCCCTATTATGAAACGCGCGCAGATCCTTGTCGCAGATATCTATGGGGCATTCAAAGGAAGAGGTCTTGGCGCTTTCCATGATATCGACAGGCTCACGATCTTCGCGGATTATAAGATTCCGCAGATACTCAGACATTTTAAAGTATTAGACTATTTCAAGCCGCTTGCTGACAAAGTCGACAATAGAGTCCAGATCGGTTCGGGTTCAGAAGACGAGATCGAGATAAGATGCGCGACAATATGGGCTTGTGAAATAATAAGGCTCGAACTGGAACGTCTTGGAAGAGACATAAAACCATTCGAACTTGACTGGATGCTCTGGAATATGTCGCAAGATATAAAAATGAAACCATATCACCGGACATTGACGCATTTCTATTAAGATGGAATTCAAAGTAATGCATGAGGATGGAGAATCGAGGGCAAGGATCGGAGAGATTCAGACCGAGCACGGCAAGATCACCACCCCTGTGTTCATGCCTGTCGGGACAAAAGCCACTGTCAAGGCTATCCTTCCAGAGCAATTGAAAGAGATCGGCGCGCAGATCATACTTGGGAATACATATCATCTGTATCTACAGCCAGGACCAAAGCTGATCGAAGAATTCGGTGGGCTCCACAAGTTCATGAACTGGGATGGTCCGATACTGACTGACAGCGGAGGGTTCCAGGTGTTCTCTCTTGGGATAGGGATGGCTGAAGGTCTTGGCAAGATGACTAATTATTTTCCTGGTGAAGACACAAGGACAGAAGTGCAGAAATATGTCCCGAAGAAAAAGCTCGCGAAGATAGATGATGATGGCGTCACATTCTATTCCCACATCGATCATTCGAGACATCGTTTCACGCCCGAGAGCTCGATAAAGATACAAGAGCAACTGGGCGCAGATATAATTCTCGCATTCGATGAGTGCACATCGTATTCTGCTGATCATGCATATACAAAGAACGCTCTCGCAAGGACCCATTCCTGGGCAAAGCGGTGCATCGCTGCCCATTGCACAAAGCAGGCGCTTTTTGGTATCATCCAGGGCGGGACATTCAAGGATCTACGAGAAGAGAGCGCAGAGTTCATATCCAAGCTGCCGTTCGATGGTCTTTGCATAGGTGGTTCGCTTGGACGGACAAAGAAAGAAATGCATGATCTGCTTGATTGGACTGTGCCTATGCTTCCAAAAGACAAGCCAAGGCATCTTCTTGGTATAGCTGGATTTGACGATCTTCTTGAATGCACAGAACGTGGCATGGATATGTTTGACTGTGTCTCTCCGACAAGGAACGCAAGAAGCGGGCTTGTCTATATTTCGCCGGAATCAGGCGGATCCAGACAGAACAAATGGCGTTTTAGGATACAGAACACGCCATTTAGGAATGATCATAAACCAATCGATCCTGCCTGTGACTGCTATGTCTGCAGGAACTATTCGCGTGCATATATACATCATCTGTTCCGCGCGAATGAACTTTTGGCATATAATCTGACCAGTTACCACAATCTCTATTTCATGCATAGATTCGTCGATTCGATAAGGGAATCGATAAAAGATGGCTCTTTTTTGGAATTGAAGAAGTTCTGGTTGTCTTAGGTCGTCTGTTTTCTCCGGACCAATCTAAGGGTGAGTTTGAGAAGGGTTGGGGTGACAAGGCAGGTCAGCACAGCCATGATAATCAATGTGCTGTATATTTCCTGTGTTATTATCCCCATGTTCAGCCCGATCAACGCGGTGACCATCGCGACTTCTCCTCTTGGCACCATCGCGACACCTATGATTATTGCCTCTTTTGCTTTGACTTTTGTGATCAATGCAAGAAGAGTGCTTCCTATTATTTTAGATACCACAGCGACAAGTGTCAATATGAGCACCAGACGTACGATGCTTTCAGTGAACTTCACGCTGACAAGGATCCCTAATGAGATGAAAAATATAGAACTGAATATGACTCCTACATATTGCGCTCCGACCTTGAAGTCCTGATAATTCAGTTTTTCCAAGACGAATCCAGCAAGGAAAGCGCCGACGATAGCGGAAAGGCCCACCAGCTCAGCCAATGCACCATACAAGAATGCGATGGTGATGGCGAATAAATATGCCAGATAATGTATCTTTTGGACTTTCGCCCAGCTATGTATCCTTGAAGCGATCCTCGAGATATATGGTCCAAGAAGCATAGCGATCACAAGAAATAATGTTGAAAATCCAGCTTTTGTCAGGAACACAGGCAGAAGGTCCTGTGATACCAGATACGATTTCGTGATGGAAAGCATGAGCAGACCAAGGATATCGTCGACAAGCGCCGCTCCGATTATTATGTTCGACATTTTTCGCTGTAATAATCCAAGTTCTTTTAGAATCGCAACAGAGACAGCTATGCTTGTCGCAGTCATCGTTGTAGCTATGAAGATCGAATGGATGGAATTAAAGAAGAACGTGGAGACAAAATACCCGACAATCCATGGGAATATGCTGCCACCAAGAGCGATAAGTATGTTTTTTATCGTGTATATGTTATGGCTTTTATATTCAAGGCCTGCGATGAAGATCTGGAAGATCGCGCCAAGATATGCGACAGTCTGCACTGTCGTGTTATATTGTATGATCTGGAGAAGTGTCGGTCCTATGAGTATGCCAAGAAGGATATTCACGACAGCTGTCGGTTGTCTTAATCGGTTTGCGATGAAGAAACCTGCGAAGGCTAAGAATAATAGTATGCTCATCTCATAGGAAAAATGCATAAATGTCTCCATATGACATTTCTTGGGCTCTTCTTATTTATATAATTTAGTAAAGATCGGTCGGACAAAATAAGGTAACCTTTAAATATGTTTGATTCCATAAAGAACATAAGTAGGGGTATTTTGATGAGAATCCGTTTTAGGAAGAAAGGAGTGGCTATGAGTGCAGGTAGTATGGTTTTCCTTATAGTTATGCTTCTTGCATGCGCAGTCACTGCTGGTGTGCTCATAATCACTACTGAGAATTTCCGCGCGAAAGCGACCACAACACATCGTGATCTGCGAGAGGAGATCGGCACAAATATACAAGTAGTCAGACTTTTTGGCACAGGCGGTGCAGATGGTTATATTGATAATCTAAGCGTGATAATCCGACTTGACGGCGGTTCTGACAGTATCCAATTCTCAAATGTGGTATTGTCATTTTCTCTGATCAATGCCACATCTTCGCTGAGCTATGGCGCATTGCCATCCACAAATAATTTCAGGATGAATTACCTGGTCAACGGCACAGAACATATAGATGGCTATATGGTCCGCGGCGATATGGTGCAGCTTGATTTTGTGCCGCCAAGGAAGATTACTGGTGACGAAGTGATCAAGATCACAATCATTCCGAAACTGACATCTCCAGCGAAGATACAGACCAGGACTCCGCCAGTGATATATCGGGACAGAGTAGATATCTTCCCTTGAATCTCTATTTTTCTTCAGGTACCATCGACACGATAGACAGCTTGCTATCTGCGAGATAATCTTCTATCTTTTCATTGACTTCGTCAAGTGTGATTGTTTTTAATCTATTTACTGTCGCTGGAAATGATGACAGGTCTCCTGTCTTCGCATCCCATTTCGCAAGAATCAACGAAAATTGAACTATCTTCTGCATCGATCTTTCTATGTTCATAAGAGCGCCGGATCTGATGTGGTCCAACTCTTTTTTCTCAAATCCAGTTTTTTTGAGGCAATCAACCTCTGCTTGTATGAGTCTCACATATTCTCTTGGGTCATCAGTGTCGCCCCACCCATATATGAGCCCAGTCTCGCGTGTGGAATGACATCTTCCATCGAAGGAATCTTCGTCGAATCCCTTAGCGATGAAACTTTCTCTTCTGTAGCTTCCTCGTGAAAAGAGCATATCACCGATGAGAGACATCATTGTATGTTGATCAATCATGTCAGAAGTGCTCATACGTGTCGGGTCGAGCACTTGTTTCCACCCCATGAGGACGGAAGGCCGGATTATGTCTTTCCTTGTCATTGGATTATCAAGATTGTTTCTTATGACTGTCTCTACTGGCTCTGTGTTCCTGGTTTTCTTTGGTGGATTGACATAATTTTCTTTACCAAGCGATTCAAATCTCTTTTGCGCAAGTGTTGATACTGATTGCAGATCCACATGGCCGGCTATGACAAGAGACATATTCGATGGCGCATAGAATGTTGAATGCATGGAGAGCACATCTTCAAGACTTATCTTTGGGATGCTGTCAAGCGTCCCAACAATGGGGTTCCTCGCACCATGTTTCTTGAATGCCTGTTCGTGCCACTGATTGTACTGGGCATGTGTCGCATGATTGAGTCCGCGTTTCGCTTCGTCCAGTATGGTCCCTACTTCTTGTGCGAATCTCTCTTTTGGGAGATATGGGGTGAACACGAAATCAAGAAGCAGATCAAGACACGGTTCGAAATTCTTGCGAGTGATAAAGTGGTAATTTGTGTGATCATTGGATGTGTATGCATTCGCGTCGATAGCACCTAGATTATGTAGTTCAGTCAGTCCATCTGTAAGGTTGTCCTGTCTCTCTGGTGTCAGAGTCGTGATGGATTCTCCTCTTGGTGGCATTATGAACAATACATGCTCGAAATAATGCGCGCTTCCTGGTTTGAGCCTCATGTTCTTGCTTGACTTTGTGTCTTTGTATCGCAACGTGTCTCCACCGAATGGAGTATAGAGCTGTGCGAAGGTGACCGGTGAATCATATTTTATGCAATATATATCCAGTCCATTTTGCAGTCTTGTATGTTCTATCTGTTTCATTGTACATCACCTTTGGTCGTGTTCGCATACAGGAACAGTTGGCTGTTATCTGGATCCAGATAGCGTCTGGCAGTATCCCGGACATCTTCTGGTCCGAGTGAATCAAGGAGACGGTACGCATCAAGAAGGCCCAATGGTGAAATCATTATGACTTCTTTTTTGTATTCCCGAAACACTCTGAATCCTGGCTGGTCACAGGTCTCGATATTCCTTCCAGCATTGGTGTAAAGGTTCGATTCTAACATCATGTCCTTTGTCTGATAGAATTCTTCATCTGTGAAATTGCCTTGACATATATCTGTGACAACTTCAGTCGTGCGGTCATAGACTTTATCGAGGAGGCTTTGGTCGTGCTCTGTCCTGACAAGAAGCATGTTCTTGAATGGAATCAGTCCTGATCCGATACCATATACCAGATGATCTTCTTCTCTGATGACTCGCATGAGCCTTCCTGTCCATCCACCACCAAGGATCTGGTTCAGGCAGAACATCGATACGCGATCTTTGCTGTCAGTCAATTTTTTTGACAGTGGATATGCCCTGAAATGATGGACCTGATTGGTGTTCGCATGCTTGATGATCGGCTCGTCGGTCTTTGGCATGTTGACATATGCTGGCGGGACTAGTATGTTTTTGCTTCCCTGTCCGACCAGTTTTTTCGCTGTGCCTTTAAGTATTTCAGTC
>PCVE01000086.1:17354-22609 GCA_002762705.1 Candidatus Woesearchaeota archaeon CG11_big_fil_rev_8_21_14_0_20_43_8
TCTCTTTCTTCTCACTTATCGGGTAAAGCGATGGAAACAGGCTTTGGTTGAATAGTTCATATGCTTGTGATTGGTGTCTCTGGACACGCATTGCGATATTCTTCAGCTGTTCGTCCCGCGCGCGTTCGACGACAGCACCATCATGCAATGCGAGAGGGTCATGAAGGATATCTTCAAGAAGTCCAAAGGCAGCGTTGAAACTTCCTCTCTGCGCTTGGGTATCGACGCTGATCTTGAAATATATCCTGCTGTCGGTATCATCTATGGATATATGTGGCAGCTCTGTCTTGTGTCTGACAAACAATCGTATCAACGCATCTGAGGTGTTATTCTCTTTTGTGCCTTTTGATGCGCAGTTCAGATATTGTTCCATGAGTATCCTGGTTCTTGTCGCTTCTTCTATCGTGCCGTAATCGGCGCAGAATGCAAGCATTGTCTATTGTCTTTCTGAATCTGCTTCGTTGTACAAGAATCTGCTATTGTCATCTTCCTCTTTCTCAAAAGATGTCTGCGTCAGAAGCTTCGTTATTTCTGGTTTATCCATGCCTATCCCCCCGATATGTGTTTCTTTGTGTGTTTGGCAGATTTATAAATCATTCGCTATCTGTCGCGGATGCTGGGCTGAAGCTATGTTTCATATACTCAAAGTATCATGTACTTATTCGGATGGTTCCCCGTGTGGCTTGATTAGTAAGAAGCAAAAAAAAGCTTGTGATAGTCATCTGGTCCAGAACCACGGATCTTCGATTTTTTCTGGATTTTTTCCATCCATCATATCATTCTGGTAATCCGCGCGTGCCATCTTGTCCTCTCTGATCTTGTAGCCATAGTCAAATCTTCTTCTGGAATTGACCAGGCCGGAGAACAGGTTCACTCCCGCGTATCCAAGGACTATCGGCCAGGATTGTGATGCGATGACCACACCAACAACACCTGCTGCTGTCATACCTTTTATGACATGGCCAACAAGACCTTTGTCACGTTCGTTGTATTGGTCATGTGCTGCATCTCCCCCGACTGTGGAATCAAGTCCATCTAATGTTCCCAGAAGATCCGCAGAAATCAACATGCCTCTTCCCATCTGCCGGAAGGGATAGCTAGCCTTTCTCCATGCTTTGTATAATGTGTTTGCCATGAACATAGGGATATATGCCTGGTTTATATTTTTTCTCGATATAATCTTGCATTTCCACTCGTCTATTGACGAGTGGTGATTTAGTGGAAATGCAAGGGTCCGAGAAAACGACCCGGAGCGAAGCGGAGATAAGTTTGCTAAATTCTGCTTTAGCAGAATTTAAAACTGTTTTGTAGTTTTAAGCAAACTTATAATTCGCTTTGCGAATTATGCCACTGGTCTGTGACCAGGGGTGGTCGTTTTCGATTGACAGAAAACGCCGTGGCTCGGACTTTCGCACTGACGTCCACTTTTCCGGGCGTCAATATTTGAACCGAGACATCCGTGAGGAAAGCGGTTCTCACGTATGCAAATGTTCGCTTGCATTTTCGAGACCGCCGCATTACCAGATTGTGCCACCACGGCAAAATGTGATTATTATCCAGATCATAGATATAAAGTTTTCTGATCTTTTGTGGGTAAGCGCAATGCGCGCATCCCGCACGCATTTGATCAAACTTTGATGCCAAAGTTTGAGAGGGTTGTGCCACCACGGCAAAATGTGATTATTATCCAGATCATAGATATAAAGTTTTCTGATCTTTTGTGGGTAAGCGCAATGCGCGCATCCCGCACGCATTTGATCAAACTTTGATGCCAAAGTTTGAGAGGGTTGTGCCACCACGGCAATATTCTCTATTGTGATTCGTGGCGGTATATAAAATTAACTGTAAATCTGGAAGCTTCTTTCTTGCATAACTATATATAGACTACATGCCAGCAATATTATTATGGCGATCGTTGCATTTGATATGGTGATGAATATCGTACCTATCGCAAGGACTGTGATAGTGACTATATTGGTATATATCGTGTTGAGTTATCTTCTTCGTTTATTCAAGAAGACACTTCTCATCACAGCGAAGACAAAGAAACAGAAATCGAATGTTGAGATATTCTATAAAGTCATGAATGCGATCCTTATCCTTATCCTGATATTTGTCACGATTTTTTCATACACAGGTTCATGGGCATCACTCGGTCTTGGGCTTGGTCTTCTCTCGGCCGCTCTTGGCTGGGCATTGCAAAAGCCGATAACTGGGATAGCAGGTTGGATAATGGTTGTCATCAAGAGGCCGTTTGAACTTGGCGACAGGATTATAGTCGGCGGGGTGAAAGGCGATGTCGTTGATATCTCTCTGACACATATATATCTTGGAGAAGTCGGAGGTCTCACCGGCGGAGAAGAGAACTCAGGGAGGACCATATTGATCCCGAACGCAGTCTTGTTCGAACAGACAATCATCAATTACACACAACAGGATGAGTTTGTTCTTGATCAGGTTGTCGCGAATGTGACATATGAGAGTGATATAGATGAGGCCATCAAGATGGGCGTCGATGCTGCAAAGAAGCACCTAAAGGAGCTCAAACTAAAAGAGCCACCATATGCAAGGACATATTTCCAGTCTTCAGGCATGAATGTCATAATAAGATATTTCGCGCCGGCGACAAGGGTGCAGGAATTCTCAAGCAGGATAACAAAAGAATATTTTGATCGGATAAGTAAATCTCGAAAAGTGGCGCTCGCATATCCGCATGCTGAGATAATTATGAAGAAGTAATCTCAGAAATTCTTCGGATATTTTGTAATATTTTGTTGTTATTGTCTAAAAGTCAGAAAAATATTAAAGTAACTTAAGTTTTTATCTTTCGATGCTGAACTTCAATATGACTCTTGAAAATTACTTCTTTGTGAGGGAGGTAGTGAAAAAGCACAGTGCCGATTGCACCAGATATGAACTCTGGAAAAAAGTGAGGAAGCACATGTCGTATCAGACATTTCTTACTTTTCTGGACTATTTGTTCTATTGCGGGCTTGTGATGTTTGATAAGAATGGTGATGTTTCCTGGGTTTATGATAAAGATGGTGAGAAAGAACAATTAAAGGGTTTTCGCAATGCAGTTAAAAGAAATTGATGTGGATTTTTCGTCAGATAAAGTTGAGAAGAAACTCAAGAGCCTTGAAGGCGGGTGTTTTGAAGAGATAAATCTTTTTCGGCACTTGTCAAAAGCTATCGACGAACTGAAGATAAATCCTGTTGCGGGAGTTAAGATGCAGCATCGGTTATGGCCAAAACAGTGTAGATCATTGGATCTAGATAACCTCTATAAATATGATCTTCCGAATGGCTGGAGGCTGATCTATACAATCAAAAACCAGGGTGTCAGACTTTTGGCTGTCATCATCGAATGGCTTAGTCATAAGGCTTACGAAAAGAGATTCAAATATCTTGTGAGAGATTTGCCAAGATACACTTATGGTCCGGTTTCTAATCTACTGTATTGTACATAATCAATAATATAAGGAGATTGGTCGCGACAATATCCTCTTTTAAGTGATATACCCTTCATTCCTTCCTTTTTATGCATATCACAGAAACCTTTATATATTACTTCTGTAATACTTGCATTATAATCATTCTATGATAAAAAAAGAGTTCTGGGTGATATCTAAATGGAAAGCGAAGAAAAGATGATTAAGACTGGCACCACTACCGTCGGTATTGTCTGTAAAGACGGCGTTGTTATGGCCGCTGACAAAAGAAGCAGCGCTGGCTATATGGTTGCCAACAGAAAACAAGAGAAACTCGTCATTATCAATGAGACTATAGCAGTAGCGCAGGCAGGTCTTGTGTCTGACGCTCAGCTTCTAAGTAAGCTATTGACAGCTGAATTGAAACTGAAAGACATAAGGACGGGAAGAGCCTCGACAGTCACAGAAGGCGCAAATCTTCTTGCAGGCATGTTATATTCAAATATCAGAAAACCAGCTATGTTCCAGAGTATCGTCGGATTCCTTCTTGGCGGAGTGGACAACCATGGAAACCATCTCTTTGAGCTTGGTATCGATGGGAGCATAACCAAATCAGAGGAATTCGCAAGCGATGGCAGCGGTTCGGTTTACGCCCTCGGTGTCCTTGAGACTCTGTACAGAAAAGACATGAGCATGGACGAAGGCATCGATCTCGCATTCAAGGCAATAAACGCAGCCCTGAAGAGAGATATCGCGACCGGAAACGGCATCGATGTCGTCACCATAACAAAAGATGGTGCGAAGAAAATCATAACAAAAGAATTAGAATATACAATCAATCGATAAATATTAATTTTCTTTTTTTTGGAATTTACTTAAATCTAAATGGACTAAAATAATTGAAAGGTGAAATTCTGCATGGCAGACATCATAAAAGAAATATTAAAGGACTTGCCAGACGGCAAGATATCGGAAGCCTATTTTGAAGGGGCTAACATTGTCTTATACACAAAAGACACAGAGTTTTTTCTAAACAACGAAGGGATGATAAGAAGTATCGTCAATAAGATCAAGAAGAGGATCGAGTTGAGACCAGACCCATCAGTCTGCATAGACGCTGAAGAAGCCGAGAAAGTGATCCGTTCCTTGATACCTGAAGATTCTAAGGTCGGCAATATAATCTTTGATGGTCAGAGATCAAGAGTCATAATCGAGACAGAGAAACCTGGGCTTGCTATAGGTAAGCAGGGTTCTATCTTGCGTGAGATCAGACAACGGACATTCTGGGTGCCATACATCCGAAGGATGCCGCCGATAAGATCGAAGATAGTTGATAACATACGTGCTGTCCTTTATGCGAATAACGATCATCGAAGGAAATTTCTTGATCGTGTCGGACATAGGGTCTATGATGGCTGGCTCAGAGAGAAGAAACATGAATGGGTACGTGTCACTTATCTTGGCGCGGCAAGGCAGGTCGGAAGATCATGCATGTTGCTCCAGACCCCTGAATCGCGTGTGCTGCTTGATTGTGGTGTTGATGTTTCTGGAAATGAAGATGCGTTCCCGTATCTTGAGGTACCTGAGTTCAATATAAGCGAGCTTGATGCTGTCATCGTCTCGCATAGCCATCTGGACCACTGCGGATTTGTCCCATATCTGTTCAAATTCGGTTATCGTGGGCCAGTCTACTGCACAGCTCCTACAAGAGATGTCATGGCACTTCTTCAGCTTGATTATATCAAGATAATGAGGAATGAAGGCAAGGAACCGATCTATACCTCAGAAGATGTCAAAGAGATGGTCAAGCACACAATCACGCTT
>PCVE01000086.1:22664-23292 GCA_002762705.1 Candidatus Woesearchaeota archaeon CG11_big_fil_rev_8_21_14_0_20_43_8
CCGGTCATATCCTTGGCCCTGTCGTTAAATACTTCGGGATGGCCACTATAAGACGCCAAAGGGACCGTGGGCCTGTCTTCAATAAGAATGTCGCTATTAAGCGCCTCTCTGATTATAAAATAATCCAGCATATGCCCGCCAAATACGCTATAAACCCCCCTATCGGGTTCGTCATAGATAACCCCCAGAAAAAAAGGTCGGTTCCCGGACCTGAATCTATCCGCGTTTTTTACTACAGACCTCGCAATCTTTTCTTGCTGCCAATCTATCCTATGCGCCGGCCCTGCGCCGGTTATATTATATCCCGTCTCATATTCATAGACAGAGGGTTGTATTTCAAGAAATGGCGTATAAAAAAAATAAAAATTATGAGGGTCGTATTCATACCGGTAGATTGAAGTATCATAAGAACTTTTAAAAAATTGCAATACCGCTATCGCGAAAACCAACGCCTGAACCATTCTCTTTACTCTTATACTCTTTATATGCTCAAGGCCGAAGGCGGAAATCAGGGCAAAACATGGTAATACAGGCATAAAAAACCTGGGCTGCTTCCACCCGCTAAAACCCAGTATGAAAAGAGGGGCCAGCCACCATATCGTAATAAAGGATTTATAAGGCGGCCGCG
>PCVE01000054.1 GCA_002762705.1 Candidatus Woesearchaeota archaeon CG11_big_fil_rev_8_21_14_0_20_43_8
ACAGCGTAAGTCGCAGTCGCTGTTCCAACAACATCGTATATCTTGCCACCATCTGTATCGACACATGTCGACTGGGCTGCTGCCTGTACCTGGCATACGCCGCCATTGCAGACATCTCCGCTCTGGCATGGCTGATCAATGACTTTGATCTGGTCATTCTCACAGTATACTTCTGACACGGTAGTCGAATCGGCGCAGTCATCTTCTTTCATCGAGACCTGGTTGCTCTGGGAATCAAGCATCTGGGCTTCGCCATAGATATCAAATACTTTTCCACCGTCGCTGTCGACACACGTGAGCCCGCTTTGTGCTGGCGGTGATGCGCTCGTGACGCATCTTCCATTGGCGCATTGCTCTCCTGCACCGCATGACATCAGGACCTCTTTTTGTTTTTTGTCTTCGCAGAAGAATTCAAGCACCTGTATCGGATCCACGCAGACATCATTGTATTTATCTACCTGCGTCCCTGTTGTCACCTGCACCTCTCCTTCTGTCGTGATATCCTTGCCACCATCTGAATCAGAGCATGCGCTTGGTGCCTCTTTGCATCTTCCATCGTCGCAGACTGCGCCAGCCATACATGTCTCGATCTGGCTAATCACTGCGTTTCCATTGCAGAGATATTCTTTCACCTCATTTGGAGATGTGCAAAAATCTGGATAATCTTTTCCATCAAGATTCACTGCTCCTTTGACATCGGTTGTGACTCCGTTGTCTGAATCGACGCATTGAGTGCCTTTTATTGATGACAATGAAACACATGCGCCATCAGCACATGAATATCCCATCGGGCAATTGAGGAGTCCGGAAATTATGCTTGTGCCTTCACAGATATGTTCTATCACATTTGGCCCGACACATGAATCTTCTTTTGATTCAGTTCCGGACTTTGTCTTGCCTTTTTTAAAGATATCATCGCCATCGCTATCAGTACATGTCTTCGTCTCAGCGCAAGGGCTGAAAGCGACAATCTCAACACTAGCTGCATTCGCTTCGCATTCATTCGAATATGTCTTCTTATCATTGCCGCAGACAGGATCATAGTTCGCCGGGCATTGAGCAGGCACTTCATTTTGTATCTCATCCATCTCAGATGGTCTATCTTCATTGTTGTCAGTGAAAGCGTCATCTGTCACAGGCGTCACCATAGTAGCAGATGATTTTTCCTGCATGTCATTATCAGCATCCTGATGTCCTTCGCTTCCAGATTCCATCACCTCATCACCAGACCAGAATAATAATAATAATAACGCAGCTGCGGACACAATTATTATGATAAGCACAAGAATCATGAAGGCAGGCCGCCATTTTGGTTTCATATTTGATCTATTTTGAATCGTTTTAGTGGGGTTTTTAGTTTCCATCCTCTTTTTTCCTCCGATATAATATGATAAGTACTGCCTAAGTACTGAAGTAATATAAAAGCTTCGTATGGGCGAAATTATCATGCAAGCATTCTCATTTCCAGTATTGCGGCTTGTTTTGATTATTATTCTGTGATTCTCGACCAGGCACAATGATTATCATGTCAATCTACTGTTGATTCTAGTTGCAGCGTATCTGCCATGATGATTAGATAGCGTGAAACACCAGAATATAGCATCAGGGCACCTGCTGAATGGATAATTATGATCCCTCAAATAGACATAAGTTTTATAAACCATGAGCAATTTCACAACCAAGTACGAGCTCTTGGTCTAGTGGCTATGACTCCTCGTTGACGAGGATCAATCGTGCAGACGGTTATCCATCAAAATCGAGGCGATCCCCGGTTCGAGTCCGGGAGGGCTCATATCAAACGATTCAATGTGTATCAATCCGAATGAATTGATGCATTGCAAGATCGCCCTCACGGTCCCGAACGACAGTGAGACTACCGGGAGGGTTCATAATTTTAGTCACATTATTTTTGCCGCGGTCGCATGCCGCGCTAACCTTTGGCATCAAAGGTTAATCAAATGCGGGGGTTTCCCTGAAGGTCAAGCCCCCTGAAAAAGAGTATATTGCCGGGAGAACATATTTGCCGCGGTCGCATAGCCCGGCTATTGCGGAGGATTGCTAATCCTCTGTCCTTCGGGACACGGGAGTTCAAAAAGAGTTTTGAGCTATGAGCGATGTGCTTTGAGAGATCAAGGCTCATAGCTGGCAACTCACTACTCGTTGAAAGTCTCCCCCGCGGCGTGTTTTTTCATTTTGTGAGAGATGTATCATGGATAAAAAACAAGAATTGATATGGATTGTCGAGAAAGATTCGAAAAAAGATGATCTGGACATGATCATCAATACGATACATGATCGAATCAAGGACTTGGACGAAGGAGCAGTTGTTCTCAATCACAGTTTCGACAACATATACAACGTCAATGGCCCAAAAAAATACATTATGGGTATTGCCAGAGACCTGCGGACTTATGACCTTACAAAAGCCGCATACATCAAGCCGACTTCAGATGCTCCTGGATGTTAAAGCCAGAAGCAACTGAAACGATGGCTGCCGGACTTGGCATAGACGATAAAAACACGACTTTCTACAAAGCCTTGAAGACCCATAGATTTTTTAATATATCACCAATAGCCCAAGAAACATTTATATAACGAATTCAATAAGATATGACTATGCCGAAGCGAAACCAGAAGGGCAAGAAAAAGACAACTTCTAAGCAGATCAATACGAAAGCCATAGACAAAAAGCTCAACCAAATAATCGATAATCAGAAAAAGATCCTGAACAAAGAGACTGAGATCGAGTCCATGGAAGAATCTGATATGGATGAAGAGAAGAGGATCGAGAGGCTTGACAAAGAAGAGATTGAAGAATTGCATCATGTCGAGGATATGGAGAGAGAAGAGATCGACGAACTCAGACATCTTGAGCATCTGGAAGATGAGATAAAGAAAGAGGTAGGGCCGCATCCACTCCGGAAGATAACTTATCGGGATTTTGTCAAAGCGGTAATTGGTGCGGTCTTTGGTATCGTCGGACATTTCGCATTCTTATATGGGACGCACCTTGCAGAGGATATCTCTGTCTTCCGCGCGACTATATTATATCTGATTTCATTTCTGATCGCAGTAGGATTTATCTATTATAGCGGCTTTAGGAAAGTCAAGGGATATAGGGTATTACGTTTCATACCTGTCCGTGTTGTCACGATATATTTTATTTCACTTCTTGTGATCGTGCTTGTGCTTTTAGCTTTCGGGCTTGTCGATATCTCAAATGGCTTTGAAAGACTTTATAAAGAAGTCGGAGCTATCAGCATACTTGCGATACTTGGAGCCTGCACAGCAGATCTTGTTGGAAGAGAATAAGATGGAAAATAATCATATCGGACTGAAGCATCTCGCAGAGAGAATATTTAACATATATCCCGCGATATCGAAGATGATACATGATTACCTCACTCTTGCAAGCGAAGGCATAATCGATTCAGACACAAAGCATCTTGAAGAGAAGATATTGCATTTCTTAGAAGAGCTCGTAAAGCTTGAGAACATAGAAGCAAGCTATGCGTTCAAAGAGAAGAACAAGGCTGTTCTTGAGAATATACATTCGCAGATCGATAAGATCAAAAAATTAGAGCATTTCATCAGGGTCTCGGAAAGCAAATTGAACAGGCATATAGTCGAGCTTATAGATTCCATCGATAAGGAGATCAAAAGACTGATTCTTGAAGAGCAGAATAAGCTGTGAAGGGTTTTGAAGATTTTCAGCAACCCTTAAATAGTTCTCATATCATCCCGCGAGAGATGAATGAGAAAAAAATGAATCCAGACAGGCTGGAGCAATATCTCAACTGCGAGCGTTTGCTCAATGAATTTTTCAGCCAGACTGATTTCTGTCTGGAAAATTGTATCAGACTGGAGAAAAGCCTTTACGTAAATAGATTTGAGAGTCTTCCTGGGTGGATAGGCTGCTGCGCCTTAGATTACTACAATAGCACTTCTAATCTTCCGGTCGATATCAGAACCAGATTAAGATCTGAGCAAATCAGATTGTATGGTGAACCAAAAAACAAAGAAGATTCCATAAGATTCAAGGAAAAGACAAAAAAACCATGCGATTATCATACTGAATACGGATGCGCCTTAAAGTCCCATAAAGCCCCATTGTGTATTGCTTGGGTATGTAAGGATCTCAAGTCTTATCTGCATAAGACATTTTACATAGATTATAATCCTTCTGACGTCCAATGTCACCTTGAAGCTATTTTGACTGGAAAGATCGATAATAATAGGTATGATCGATTCATCGACAAATTGATTCAAGATACAGATACTCTCAGATATGGAAGATTACTGCAGAAAAGAAGTTCTGTGAATTCTAGATATTGAGCCACAAAATATAGGAAAATGTCGCTGCGCTCTGTTTTCCTACCTCGGACCGACAAGCGATGTAACTGCAATTAAGACTATTACTTCGTCTATAACTAGAATAAATGAGGTCCGCGATACGGAAAATCGTTAGGATTTTCCTACCTCGGACCGACAAGCGATGTAACTGCAATTAAGGCCATTACTTCGTCTACAATCAGAATAAATGAGGTCCGCGATACGGAAAATCGTTAGGATTTTCCTACCTCGGACCGACAAGCGATGTAACTGCAATTAAGACTATTACTTCGTCTATAACTAGAATAAATGAGGTCCGAGATACGTAAAATCTTTAGGATTTTCCTACCTCGGACCGACAAGAGATGTAACTGCAATTAAGGCCATTACTTCGTCTACAATCAGAATAAATGAGGTCCGAGATACGTAAAATCTTTAGGATTTTTCTACCTCGGACCGACAAGCGATGTAACTGCAATTAAGGCCATTACTTCGTCTATAACTAGAATAAATGAGGTCCGAGGGATTTGAACCCTCGACACCACGGTCTTCAGCCGTGTGCTCTCCCGGGCTGAGCTAGGACCCCATTAGAATCCGGGAATTGTGTTGAGTAGAAGAGCAGCCATATATAATATTTTTGCTTTACCCATGCTTCAGATGAAGATATCAGTCATTTAAGTCGCTTCGCGACAATGCACATCCTTGTTTTTCCAGATCTAAAACTCAGATCCACCACGACACAAGACTCAAGACACACTGCCCACACCTCACACCCCAAAGCCCATAGTCCACACCCCACTGCCCATATCCCCCCACTATTTATATATGAGAATCACTGAAAAATAGCTATATGGCGCGATTTATGGACAAAAGAGGTGTCACACAAGTAGATTGGGCCATCAGCCTTGCCATCTTCCTATTGTTCCTTGTATGGATTTTCTTCTTCACAAAGCCATTGTTCGATTCCACATCCAATCTTGATTCGCTAGCTGATATCGTCGAGAAACATTTCAAGGAGACTGTCACGATAGAGATAGAGAAGATACCATTGATAGTCCATTCCAATTGGACATATGAAAATGAGCCGTTCCTGATAGACTATTCATATGATCCAGATATAACCAATTATTTTCTCGCTGTGAACAAGAGCATCCAGATCAAAGACAACAAAATGGTGTTCCAGCAGGATATCTCAAACACCACAACTATCATAAACCTTATCCATTCAACAGATCTTTCATTTCCGCAATACAAGCTCGCAAATGATCTCACAAGCAACGAGAGATGGGCATCAGTCACCAATTTCATCGCTTATTTCGACAATTCGACATTAGATACAATAAGTTATAGAGGACCGACAAAGATATTCAAGCATCAAATCTTCATCGATGATGTGCTGCAGACAAACCACAGCGGAAGCTACACTAACACAAGTCAATACGCGAAATATGTATATTCAAATCAGGCCTTGAATTTCACGATGTATATATTCACAGAGAATCCAGGGATATCTGGCGAGATAAAACTGAACCAGGTGATCCCTGGCCTGAACAAGACGATGAAAATTTATCTGGAACTTGTGAATTATACTGATTATTACATGGACCGAGTCGAGAAAGGCGAAGTAGATTATTTCTTTGAGACCTGTGAAGAGGCTGATGACCGTAATTTCATTGATCTCTATGATGATGTACTAGGGGGAGTCGCGGTCACAGTAGACACTGCCTCAAAGACAAAGATCTGCGGAGAGCCAAAACGCGCAAATCTCACATTCACATTCCAATTACATAACAGCACGAGATACAGATTGATGTTCCATGACGGGAACTATGAAAACGGCACAAAATACAAAGATTTCAACGAGCCAGTCATCGGCGCGATACAGAGCTACAAGGGAATCGACGTAGAGAAGATGAACAATCTCACTTTAGAGGATTATGTCTCACTTAGGGAAGGATGGAATTTCCCTTTGTCAAATAATTTCCAGATAGAAGTATGGAACAGCACATCGAAGATATTCGCATATGAGCCGGTTGAACAGACGACACAGACAAATATCTATACAAAACAATTCTATAGCTATATTTTGGATAGCGATATCAACCTAAGAAAAGTCAAGGTGTTTGTAAGAGTATGGTAAGATCAAAAAAAGGATTCGTGAAGACCATCGAAGTCATAATCGCGATAGTCATGAGTTTTGTGTTCCTTGTGCTTATATTGCCGACAGAGACACAGAAATCATATCAGGAAAGTCTTCAGATATTGCCTTCGTTCGCAGATGACGATGAATTCAGGAACTGTGTCATCGGATTGAATGATGGCTGCATAAGCCAATTCATAGATCCATTGATGCCGCCATATCTTGGTTATGAGATACTCATCACGACTGACCCAGATGAGATGATAAATATCGCAGATAGGCAGGTCCAAGTCGAAACACATATATTTGCTGGCAATATCACCACATTCTCACCGACAGTATTGAAATTGTTTTACTGGGAGAAAGGTTGATTAGATGGCATATGAATATAAGCAGCACCAGGCAGATGTTGGTATCCGTATCACCGCTGACACCATCGAACATGCATTCATAGATGGCGCGAAAGCCATGTTCGGCGTGATGGTCGAAATAGAAGGGGTCGAGAACAAACAGAAAGTGCATATAGATTGCACAGGCACTGATATACCTTCATTGTTTGTCAATTTCTTAAATGAGCTATTGAGCCAAAAAGATATCGAAGACATGTTCTTCTCTGATTTCAGGATCGACAAGCTAGAAGAGAAAGAAGGAATGTTTTACCTAGAAGCGACCGCATCTGGAGAACGGATAGCTATCGGCAGGCATGAGATACGGACAGAAGTGAAGGCAGCGACATTCCATGGAATCAGGTATGAGAATACAGATGAAGGGATAATGCTCCAGTGCGTACTTGATGTCTAGATCTCTTTCTTCACCTTGACTAGGAATTTTATAAGCTCATCAGACCAGACAAGCGGCACCACATCTGAAAGCAGTATATCAAGCCACTGCAAAAAATCCTGCCTGAAACCATTTCGTTCGCCATCGATGAGCCTCTCGATCTCAAAGGCATAATCTGATGGCAGATTTATCCGTCTTGATACTTTCAGAAGCTGGGTCTTCAGCACATCTTTCTCATCCTGTTTCTTCTCTTCTTTCTGCAGCTCCTCAGCCTTCCAGATATCTTCATAACGAAATTCGACCTTTGCCACACGATCAAGCCCCCGCTTCTTGAGATCTATCTTCGCAAGGACATATTCGTGCATCCTCTTTAGAAATTCATGACGATCCTCGATCTTCATTATATCGGTATAACCATCAGCCATAAGACGAAAAGCGAACGGTGAAGGTACATCTGTCGTTATCTCATGTATCTTCAGGTCGCCAGACTCAAGACCTATGAATATTTTCTTTGCGTTTTCTATGTCCATAAGATCCTCTAGCACTTCACGTCTTGCTTCTTTTAGTATCGGGAAATTCTCTGATATCCGCTTGACAGCAGAAAGCAAGAGCATGGATGAGACCTGCTGCCTGCCGACTTTCTTCTCTCTCCCTTTGTAATTCCTAAGGATCATCAACGATCTGCCTGCGCAGTGCCGAAAACGTCTTTTCAATACTTCTGTCCGATCTATGGCTGCCTGCATCACCTCACGCAGGTTGCCTGAATTGAGCACACGAAGGACACGGAAGACATTTATCTTCTTATCAGTGCTGAGCACGAACCCATTGTCATTTATCCCTATATCCACATCACGCATCTGTGTCCTTGATACAGCGTATGCGAAACCGCGTGACAGGACATCATTCACACGCCTGCCATAGAGTGTGTGGAACACTGCATGTTTCCTGCCATCTTGCACAGTATGTTCAAGCACTAGATCCTTGTCATGGGATATCTTAGCATATTGGAACTGCTCCTTTAGATATTCATATATAGAATTCGCGCCATTCTCGTCAACATAAAGATAGTCATGCATGAAATCGAGTATCTCTGCTTTCGATCTTCCGACAGAAAGTTTCTCTTCCACAAGACGACGGAATCTGTTAATCTCATTCGCAAGCTCAAAAGACAAGGGCAGCATCTCAGAGAACCATCTTGGCACAGTCGGTCTTCTTCCAGAAACGGGAATCACCTGCGCGACCATGCCGCTTGCGTATTTGAACTGATATGTCTGGCCACCAAGGACAAATATATCGCCGACTTTCATCTTCTCAAGGAACGCCTCATCGATCTTTCCGATAGGCATCTCGCCGATCTTGACAGTCACATAGCTTTCATCAGGGATAGTACCTATATTTGTCATGTATATCAGACGGGCCATCCTTCCTCTCTTTCCGATATTTCCGGTCTCTTCATCCACCCAGATCTTCGCATAGACATGCCTGTCTTCAAGCGATACGTATTTGCCTGAGAGAAAATCAAGGACTGATGTGAAATCATCATAAGAGAGGTCACTATAGCAATAACTATTCCTGATGAGATCATAGAGATCATGCCTGGTGGTGACTGCCTGGATGACGATACCGTATATGTGCTGAGAAAGGACATCAAGGCAATTCTTTGGGATGTGTATGCGATCTATTTTTTTTTCAACAGCAGATTTCAATAGGACTGAGCATTCGACAAGATCATCTCTGTCAAGCACAATTATCCTGCCTTTCGTCGTCTCATGCAGTTTATGTCCCGCTCTTCCGCAACGCTGTATCGCCCGCGCGACTGATTTCGGAGACCCAAGAAGTATGACAAGGTCGATGAATCCTATATCGATCCCAAGCTCAAGAGATGTAGAACATACAACGCATCTTAGACGCCCATGCCGTAGATTCTCTTCAGTCTGGAACCTCAATTGTTTTGATAATGAACCGTGATGGGTCGCGATGTTTGAATCATTGTATTCTGCTGGGAACATCTCTTTCAACGTATGCACGACTCTTTCTGTCGCAGATCTTGTGTTTGTGAAGATAAGAGTAGTCTTGTGTTCAGAGATGAGTTTATGTATCAGCTTATATGTCTCTGACTGCTTCTTCTCATATGACGCGGTGATCAGATTCGGAACAGGACTGAGCACTTTTAGATTGAGCATCTTTATGAATTGCACATCGACGATCTTGCATGGTCTTTTTGTCCCGACAAGATACTGCGCCATCTCTTCTATCGGTGAGACTGTAGCAGAGAGTCCGACACGGCACATCCCAGGAGAGATAGACTGCAGTCTTTCCATAGATAACGACAGATGCACACCTCTTTTTGATTCAGCGAGCGCATGGATCTCATCGATGATAAGCCATGATGTATCATTCAGATGCTCTTTGAATTTTATCGAGGAGAGGACTATAGCCAGACTTTCCGGTGTCGTGATGAGGATATGCGGCGGTTTCTTCAGCATCTTTGATTTCTGCGCTTGTGTCGTGTCTCCTGTCCGGACGAGGACCCTTATACCAAGCTCTTTTCCGCACAGTTTCTCGATCTCCTGCAACGGTTCGATAAGGTTCTTCTGGATATCATTGTTGAGCGCCTTTAGTGGAGAGACATACACAGCGTGGATGCTGTCAGTGAGACTGCCGCCTAGTGCGCTGTCGACCAATTCATTGAGGATGGAAAGAAATGATGTCAATGTCTTTGTGGCCCCAGTCGGCGCAGAGATCAGGATATTCTGTCTGGTGTGGATCTCATAGACACCAAAAAGCTGTGGAAGAGAATACTCTTTGAATCTGGAATAGAACCATTGCTTGACATATGGATTCAGGATACGATCTATCTCTGAAATGCTGTTTGGTTCTTTCTTCTCAACAATAAGGGGTTCCATAAACTGAATGGGTCCGACGGAGATTTATATACTTATTGTGTATCATCAAACGGCAAGCCGTCGATTGAATAATTTTTACGAAGAATTTCATATCTGTAGGGTTCCGACCGAATAACGGTCCGAACAATTCTACTGCCTAAGACTCAAATACACAGGACATCGCATCATGACAATGGACCCTGTACGGCTGAGGCGAGAAGCGCGCGTTAGCCTTATGGCCAAGGTGCCCTGTAGATATCACGTAAGCACCACATTCGCAAAATATTTTCTAAAGAGCCTTTCTCCATATCTATAATTATATATACTAAATTCGCCAGATCAATGTCATGCGATCTAAGAACAGCAGGATCCGGACATATATCGAAGAGATCATCCTTGTCATACTTATCTTCATAGATATATTCGGATGGTTAGGTATCCTCCCGCCCGATATGGAGATCGGTGATAAATTGATCGGATGGGCATTGATGGGTTATCTCTTGTACAAAGCGCCGTTATCAAAGATCCTCTTCGGTGTGAGGAACAAGATAGTGGATGTCGGACTTATAATTTCATACTTCCTCATGTTATTCAAAAATCTTATCGTCCTTTCAGAATCATTGCTTGAATATCATCTGCATTTCAAGAACTTCTTCATCTGGATCGTCAACAATGGAAATGCTATAGAAAGCGGTGCCTTTATCACTGGCGCGAGCCTGCTTGTATTCATATCATTGTACGCCACAGGAAGGATAAGGTTAAAAGCGCCTTCTGTCCTGAATATGTTCTTTGAAGATGGCGCGCCGAAACGAAGATTTGGTTACATGCTATTGAGATTCATGAAGATACATCTCACGACCATAGCGTTCTTTGTCATCGTCTTCAATCTTATAATGGAATGGCTCACCATGGTCGAAGATGATCTGGTCACCATAATATCCGTCGTGCTTGTGATGCTGATCATAATAAAATACCGCAAGAAAAGTGGCTGGCACATGCCTTTTGGTAAGGTGATCTTCAACATAGCAGACACAGCAGATGGGTTCTACTCAAAGATGATCGGACTTCTGCAGTCTGGAAAAAAAGCTATGCTGACTGTGAGCGGCCTGCTTGTGCTGCATCTGATCACCGACGTCGCCACGTTCATAGTCCCATCCATAATGTGGAAGTCGGGAGTAGATTATTTCGGTGGGCTTGGGACAGGACACAATCATATATGGAGCATACTTCTGAATGATATATCTTCTGCTGGAACAGTCTTTTCAAAAGTGATTCTCACTTATATCTATTCTATGAACGTTATAGGGATCATAATGCTTATGCTCGCGCCGGCAGTGATATGGTATCTGATCTATACAGTGAGGGAAAAAACTATACCCGCATGGCTCTTCTCACTTTTTTTTATGTCTGCGATGTGCTTCCTTCTTGCGCCGGCATTCGATATCACCGTCATCAAAGAAAGTCTCACTGAGCGCATAATCGGTGCTGATATATTGACGCAGAGCGTGATCGCTTCGATGCATGTCGATCTCATATCTATCTTTATTGCTTCATTGCTGGTCGGAGCCATGTCTTTCCTTGCCACAAGATACGCAAGACGAATGCTTGTCGCATTCGCGGGTCTTGCGACTGCGATATTCTTTGTGAATTATATATATCATTTCTTAAGCGCCATAATATCATACTATCTTTCGATCATTCCGCTTATGTTCTCTGAATTTCAATGGCTGATAGCATATTATTTCTTGGTGTTCTTTCTCTCAAACCTGCTTTTCTACTTTTTCGGCTCTCTTTTTTTCATCTATATGTCGATGAAAGAGCTTAAGTAGCAGATTGTTTTCTCGACGGAGAATTTCATTCATGCACCAAAAGATTTCACTAAAAGAAAATCTTTATATACAACCTTTGTTCATAGTTTGAAAAAGCGAAACATATATATAGAAGTGACTTGTTCTATGGATATATTGCAATAAACATTTTGGAAAATAGATATTTCAAAAAACCTATTGAAGTAGTTAAATCCAACCTGCTTAGATACGGGGGTGTACGAAAAGTGGACGAGAAGATATTCAATGTTTTTTTTAGAGAGAAACCAGTGATGATGCTAGTAAAATTGAAGAATGCAAAGAGCGAAGTGTATGCATCGTCGCTTGCTAAACAGATAGATTGTACATATTCCCACGTAGTCAAGATCCTACAGGAGATGGAGAAATCTGGTCTTGTGCAGTTCAAGAAAGAAGGCCGATTGAAACTGCTCAACTTGACAAACAAAGGGTCAGAGATCGCTGAGCATATCGAACAGATCAGACACCGGTTGTGAGTCTTCTATGAAAGTCGTCACTCTTGGAGTAGGCGAAGCATTCGATGAGATGCAGCCTAACAACTCTCACCTTGTCTTATCTGACAAGGGCAACATCCTTCTTGACTGCGGCTACTCAGTTCCGCATCAGCTATGGAAATACGATAATGATCCAGACATGATAGATGCTGTCTTTCTTAGCCATATACATAGCGATCATACCGGCGGAATCAATGCGATCCTGATGAGGATGTGGGAAGATGGAAGACATAAACTACTTATAATCTTCAGCGCGACGAGCATAATCAAGGATATCGAAGAGCAATTGCTGAATAGATATCCTGGCTTTCGCAAGAGATTTGGCTATGATATAAGATACATCGGAGTAGAACCTGGAAAAAGCGAGAAAGTCGGTGGATTGACACTCAATTTCGCCCAGACTGTGCACTCTGCGTCGAATCTTGCCGTATCGATCACTGATGGAAAAAACAAGATCTCTTACAGTGGAGACGGAGAGTTCACAGATACTTCTATCGCTCTGTATAAAGGATCAGACCTCCTGATACATGAGGCATATCTCATCGATACAGAAGCGAATGGACATGGCAGCATAAAAAAAGTCATCGAGATGGCTGAAAAAAATGAGATCAGTTGTCTTGCGCTCACGCATATCAAACGTAAAGTCAGACAAGAGCAGATGGATGCGATCAAGAAGATAGCCGATGAATCAAGCATCAAAGTCACTGTGCCAGAAGCGCTCGAACAGACATTTGGCTAGCACAAGACTTCTTCAAGCGACTGTCTCTCAAGGATCTTCTTTGCGTTCTCGATGAATGCGACTTCATGCTCGGTCTTTATCATGCCACCAGCCACTTGTTTATGACCACTGCACTCTCCATCCAATGGCCGGATTATGGCATCAAGCAGCTCTGATACATCTATCCCGCATGATCCGCACAGACGTGCAGAGACTTTAGTCGTCAATTCATCTGTCCTTGCCATAGCTATTATGATAGTGCCTTTCAGATAATCCCTTGTCTTCGCAAGGATAGAGCAAAATGAGCTGATAAGTGTCGGCCTTATGTTCTCTTCAGCATTTATAATCAGATAATTCTCGCCCCTTAGATGAGTGTTTCCATCAAACCATGAAAGATTCTTACCAAGTATCTTTTTATAATCCATCTGCAGATGGATCGCGCTCGCTTTCATCTTCTTGTTTCCAAGACAAGCACCCACTCCAATGCTTGGCTGTGACATCTTGCAGCATGAATCAAGGATTGTCGCGAATTCCCTAAGGTCGCGATATGGACTTTGCTGAGTCTCGCCAAGCAAAGTATAGATATTTCCAAAGATCAGGTTTTCATCATGCTCTCCAGGGATACGTCTTAATATCGCATCGACAAGCCTTTTGAGTTCATCGTCAGCTAGATGTATCATCTTTTTCCAGCTGTTCCCGATCTTAGGGTTTATCCTGGTCTCCTTAAGAAGCATCAATGCACCTTTCTCTGATCCAGACACACCTGGAATCAATGGCGCAGAAGAGTTCTCCAAAACTTCATAGAGAGGTTTTGTGTTGATGCCAAACAGACGTAATCCTTCAGATACTTGCATCGATCTTTCATCTATTGCCATGTCAAGTATCTCTTTATTGATGCTGGAGAAACCGCCATTCTCCTGAGCATCTCCTATAGCGCCGACAAGCGCGAGGTATGCCATTGACACATTGTTCTTATTCATCGCATTTGCGAAAAGAAATGCTATTCCAGCAGAAGAGATATCGATTGAACCATCAAAATCATGGAGATGAGGATTGATATGCACAAAATTATCAACGACAAAAAAATCATTCACTTGCTGATGATCAAATATAAATATCTTCTTTCCCGGAAGATTCGATGAGATCTGCTTCAGATATGCCGATCCAAGATCGCAGAATACAAATGCGCCAAATCCACTGTCAAGCTGTCTTGCTAACATCTCTTCAGTGAGTGAATTGACGACAGAAAGGGTATATTGCCTTCTTTCTTTTAGGAATGCCTTGACAAGTATGGCGCTTGCGCTGATGCCGTCGGCACTATTAAGAGAGATTATTTTTATCGGGATATCTTTTGGTATCTCTTTGAAACATGATGCAGCGTCTTGTATTGATCTATGGAAGGTTTCATGCATCACCAATTTTTTTCATACCCCTGTAGAACTGTCCAAAGATATCTAGAGGGGTGTTTTTTATAAGTGTTTATCTCCCAAGAAATAGATTTTCATATGGTATGTATTAGAATGAATATATCAAAAAAAGTAAAATCAAAAAAAGTAAAAATAATTATTTACTCTAAGTAGAATCTTGAGTTCTCTGGCCTGTATTTCCATGACGGAGCAAGCCTTCCACTTCTCTTGTAGTACTTAACGAGTCTGTTGATCTTCGACTCAGTCAGCTTAAGACCTCTCTTCGCGGTCTGGTCTTGTCTGTTTTCTTCACGATGTTTCCTTATCATGACGCTTTTCCTGATGAGAGCGAGAAGATCATCTGGGAGCTCTTTCTCAAGCTTCTTGGCTTTTAAGATTACTCCGATCTTCTTCTTTGTGATAAGTTTGACGTCAGGGATACCGTATATATCCCTCATGTGCAATCCGATCTCGCTTGCAGTCGCTCCTTCTTTTCCAAGTTTCGCGACAAGTATCTCTACTTCCTTTGGCTTATATCGTACCCAACTAGGTAATGTTTTCACAGAAGGTCGTTTACTGCCTGATTTTCCCCGTTTTCGGGAGTGCATTCTTGCCATTTTCATTCCTCCGGCCTCAGCAAGCCTTCATAGACCGGCTGATCCCTTGAATACTGCTAGGAAAGAGAGTTGGTTTATAAACCTTGCGGAATAATTAGGGTGTGGATCTTGGCTCTGGGGTGAGAGGTATGAGGTATGACCTGCTAACACATAGGCCAAAAGAAGAGACTTCAAGTACCGAGATCTCAATGATACTCTACCTGAGCTTGACACTCATGTTGATCATGCCGCGCTTCTCTCCGCTTCTGAAGCGGCCGTTGTTTGTGACAAGTATCTGATATAATCCAAGATTCAAGGTCTTTGCTGTACTGAAATAGATCTTGTCATAATCAAGTGTCAAGCCGATCACTTGGGTATCTTTGCCATCTGGATCACCGAATGATGGTTCTGAAGAATCAAGCAGCATGCCTTTCCTTAGAAGCTCATCCACATCATCGAGCTGTTTCCTGCCGTCTGGATCTGTCAGGAAGATGTAGCCATTCTTGCCTACTTGTCCGCCAAGCCTCAAGGGAGATGAAGTCCTGTTCGAGCGTCCAAGTATCGTCTCTGTCCCGAACCCAAGGACACCATTTGGATTATATCCATACACAATATGGTCGATCGTCTTCTTGTTCGCTATCGTCCCCATGAATTCCATGAAGAATCGTGCTATCGAGACGATGAAAGAATTTCCTGCAGTCGCAGTATCGATATCAAGTTCGATGGAATGAATCCCTTCAGAATCAGGACATAGATAATAGAATTGGTATTGTCCTAGCCCAGTCTCTTTTAAGCTGAATGCTGGAAAATCGAGACCATCTATCTTCATGCTCGCCCGTTCATTTGTTATTCCGCTTATCGGGTTCATACCGACATCATACAAAGTGCCGCTCACATTGCAAAGATTATTTGCGTAGTTCTTATTGCTGACCTTGAAATTCGCTATGCTGTTGACTTGTATCGAAGTGCTTATCAAGAAACTTTCTGTAGATGTCTGATTCACATTCCCTATCGAGTCAGTGCATCTGAACAACACAGTATAATCGCTCTCATCTAGAAAATCACGGCTAGTCTCATGATAATACTGGCCAGTGTAGTCGAACGGATAAGAATAAGTCCCATTTATCAGCATGACACAATCACTTGGTTCGTCTGTCTGCGCTATGAAGACAGGAGTAATCGTGGCGAAGACAGATCCTGGTCTTGGGCTCATCATAGTGATCGAAGGTGGGATCTGATCTATCTCCTGTTTCACCTGATTCGACCATGTGCTGTTGATATCAGCGCCATTTAATGATCGTACCGAACCATACCATGTGCCGTTGGCAGGCATCGATGCGATCGCGGAAGTGACATTTCCTACCCATTGCTCAAATTCCGGAGAGGAAAAATCCAGGTCATCATCGACCCTGAGATAATATCCCTTCACTCCACTTGCGAAGTCGATGGATTCAGTCCACGTGAAAGTGATATCAGGACTGCTGACTGTGTTTGACATAGTGTACATCTGCGGCGTGGATGCGGGAGTGGTATCTATCATCAGACGATAATGCGAAGATGGTCCCCAATTGCCCGCATTATCGACCGCAATGACATGGAACCAGTAGCCACCGTCGCCAAGATAATTATAATCTACCCAAGCATCTTCATGGAACTCTTGATCGCCCACGTGGCTCAGCTTTATCACATCCATCTGCTCAAACCCTGGATCGAGATCATAACCTGCTGTGATGATGCTATCTTTGCTGTTGACAACAATGCCCTCTAATCCATCTGCGTCGACTGAAGGATCGCCAGTCCAGTTCCACAAGAACACTCCGTCCTGATCCAGCTTAATCACTTGCTGCTTGTAATCATCGACTCCACCCATATCAGACATTCCGACAGCGATGATATTATCACGACTATCGATATCAACATCATATAACTCATCCCAAAGCGCAGTCGGATTGAATGTCAAGTTCCAGATATGATTGCCATCATC
>PCVE01000143.1 GCA_002762705.1 Candidatus Woesearchaeota archaeon CG11_big_fil_rev_8_21_14_0_20_43_8
CTGGAGCGCTCCCACTTTTATCCCGTCTGCTTCGATCGTGATATCTGATGATGGGATAGGTATCACATTGCTTGAATCAGTGGACACTTTCGCGCCGATAAGGATGCTTTTTAGGTCTGTAGATACTTCCAGATCTATCTTGTCATCAGAGCTTTGTTTGAGAGAATTCGCGACAGCGAAGAATATCGCGAGGATGACAGCCCCGGCTATCAGGACGAATATCCAGTTGAATTGAAGATCCACTACTCCTCTTTTTTTCATTTTAGATCATCAGATATTCAATTATCGCAATCAGTGCGATCTATTTTCTGGTCTGGCTCTGTCACAAGCACACCATATTTTCCGCAGCCAAAAAGCTTCACTTTCGCCTTTCTGTTCGGCGCGTTGAAGCAGACATAGACATTGTCTGCGGCGTCTGAACCACTCAAACTAGAACCAATACGTGAGTAACCTGAGTCAAGCGCAGTGGTCGCAAGATGCGTATCCTTATTGATTAGAAATACATTTTTCCGAGATTCTGAATCACATGAACTTTTGATGATGGGTTTGTTCTTTATATCATCACATAGACTGCCTCCAGCAGTGGAAGTGAAACCAACCTCTATCTCATCATTCCCGCTTGGAAATGTATCAGAAAGCTTTTTCATCGAAAGGAAGCAGATCCCTTCATATTCTTTTGGCAGGTAGAGCTCCTCGACAATCTCTGAACGATAGTCTATCCTGCTGAACAGCTTCTTCAGATCAGACTCGAACTTTAGCTCTTCGGCAAATGATGCATCCTGTGTGAATTTGTCGATCGCTTTGTAGCCGAAAAGAAGAAGCATCCCTGCGATTATCACTGAAAGCACGTATGTGAACAGCTGTGATTGCACTTGGCCTTTTATATGTCTCATTTTACTTCTTCTTTGTCTTCTTCTTGGCTTCGGCGACATCTCCTAAGGCTTTCAGAGCTTCTTTCTTCTCTTTTGGAGTAGGCTCTTTCTCGACAGAAGCATTCTTCTTGTCTTCACCCGCAAGCTTTGAGAATGGATCCTCTTTCTTAGGCTGTTCTTTCTTCTTCGGCTCGACATGTTCTCTTAGAGCCTTGATATCATCATGCTCTTTCTCTACTGGTTTAAGATCACTTGCTGAAAGTGTCTTGCCTGCTCCTTTGAGATGCAGATGTCTCTTTGGTTTCTTAGAGAATGCATTTGTGAGCAGATCCCTTCCCGCTTTACCTTTCTGCCGTTTCTCGTTCATCAGCTTCGAGTGCAGCTGATCACGCAGCGATTTCTTCTTCGGAACAGTCGTCTTCCTGAAAAACGGAAGCGATGTGCTTGTCGAAAATCCGCTCGTGCTGTCCATATAATATTGCGTGTATCCGAAATAACCTACACCGGAAAGTATGAGCACTATCGATATTATCAATAGCAGCCAGCTTGTTGTGCTTCCGCCTGCAGCGTCTGCCACAAGGGGGTTTAGACCAAGCTGTATCTCAGTCCCGTCATCGATGCTGTCACCATCAGTGTCTTTTAGGTTAGGATTCGTGCCGTAGATATTGATTTCATCGCTATCTGACAACCCGTCACCATCGCTGTCGTTTCCGACGAGCAGTGGTGATGTGCTTCCTAGACCAGTCGGCACGCTTGTCGCATCAGTGGGATCTGTCCCCGCTTGAATCTCAACAAGATCGTCAAAACCATCGCCATCGGTATCTTTCTTCAATGGATTTGTCTTGTATCCATTTGTGCCGTAGATCTCATCATAATCGCTTATACCATCGTTATCCGTGTCAAGAGATTTCAAGGTGGCATCATCAGGATAGCTTGTCGGATCAGTCGGATCAGTACCTATTGTCACTTCGTATAGATCATCGAATCCATCGTCGTCAGTATCCTTCTTTGTCGGATCTGTCGCAAAGCCGTTTGTGGCCTTCACTTCATCATAATCACTGATGCCATCACCATCAGTATCGCTTAACAATGGATCAGTTATGTAACCATATGTGCCGTTGATCTCTTCATAATCTGTGAGCTGGTCGCCATCAGTGTCAGCCTTCAATGGATCAGTCTTGTAAGTGAAGATCTCTTCATAATCATTCAGTCCATCTACATCAGTATCCCATGATTGAAGCTCAGAATCGGATGGATAATCTGTAGAATCAGTGGGATCTGTGCCTATCTTTATCTCATATCCATCAGAGAATCCATCGCCATCAGTATCTTTCTTTAATGGATCAAGTGTGTAGCCTCCTGCTGCATCAGTACCGAAGATCTCATCATAATCATAGATACCATCGCCGTCAGTGTCAGTTGATTTCGCCATATTCTCGCTTGGATAATCAAAGGCACTTGTCGGATCGGTCCCCATCTTGATTTCATAGAGATCTGGATAGCCATCGCCATCAGTATCAGCTTTCAATGGATCGGTCTTATATCCTTCTGTGCCGTAGATCTCATCATAATCAGAGATGCCATCGTTATCAGTATCAAGCGCATTTAGTGATGATTCATCAGGATAATCTGACGAATCTGTCGGGTCAGTACCAAGCTTGATCTCATAGAGATCGTCAAATCCATCACCATCAGTGTCCTTCTTCGTCGGATCTGTGCTGTATCCTTCTGTGCCATCGACCTCATCTTTGTCATTGATGCCATCGCCGTCTGTATCAGCATTCAATGGGTCTGTGATATAGCCATTCGTACCGTTGATTTCATCATAGTCAGAGATACCATCATTGTCACTGTCCTTGCCTTGCATATCTCCATCGTCAGGATAATCAGACGAATCAGTAGGATCAGTACCCATCGCGATTTCATAATTATCATCGAAGCCATCACCGTCAGTATCTTTCTTGAGTGGATCAGTGATATAGCCATTCGTGCCGTTGATCTCATCATAGTCCGAAATCTTATCACCATCAGTGTCAGCTTTCAATGGATCAGTATTATAGGTGAAGATCTCTTCATAATCATTCAGTCCGTCTAAATCTGTGTCCCATGATTTGAGCTCTGAATCTGATGGATAATCATTGCTATTTGTAGGATCTGTACCCACAGTAATTTCATAAAGATCATTGAAACCATCGCCGTCAGTATCGGCCTTGAGTGGATCAGTGACATAGCCTTTTGTCCCTTTTATCTCATCATAATCGCTTATACCGTCGCCGTCGGTGTCGAGATTCGAAAGGCCAAGCTCTGAAGGATAGTCGAGCGGATCTGTTGGATCAGTATTCATGCTCACTTCATATCCATCTTTGAAACCGTCGCCGTCGGTATCGCTCTTCAAAGGATCTGTCTCATATCCATTGGTCGCATATATCTCATCATAATCACTGATACCATCGTTGTCTGTATCAAGATTCTTCAATGTCGAATCAGATGGATAATCGGTCTTGTCTGTCGGATCTGTCGAGACCGTAATTTCATATAAATCACTGAAACCGTCGCCGTCAGTGTCTGAGTCATTTGGATTTGTCTTATATCCAAGAGATCCAGCCAATTCATCATAATCACTGATACCATCGCCGTCAGTGTCCATGTTCTTCAATTTCTCGATATCTTCATCTGTTCTTCCATCTAATGGATCTGTACCATCAGTGCAGTAGCTGTTCTTATCATCAGGATTAGAACCGCATGTCTGTTCTACAGTATCAAGATAACCATCGCAATCCTTGTCTCCGATACATACCGGATCAGGACCGATATTATTGCAATCATATAAGCATATGCCGCCGCAATCAATCCCTTCTTCACCGATGTCTTTCACATCATTGTTGCAGACAAAATCATCTGGCGGTACAGTCAACCCGACACATTGATCATTCAGGCAAAGACCTGCAAGGCAATCGCCATCATCATTGCAGTAATTAGGCATCGCTTCACCAACGCAATACCCGTTCTTGCAGGTGCCGCTTATGCAGTCACTATCAGCAGTGCATGTGGTCGTAGTCATCGGGACACAGATATTGTTCTCGCAACTGTCACTCTCGCAGTCGCTGTCTGAGACACATATCAAGTCAGGCACGCATACGCTATTTGCGCATGATCCATATAGGCAGTCTGAATCTTTTGTGCAGGATGTTGTCGGGATCGGCTGGCCAACACAATATCCATCCTTGCAAGAACCGCTCAGACAGTCAGATCCAGATGTGCATTCTGTGATCGTCAATGGCACGCAGATATTGCTCGTGCAGAGACCAGACAGGCAGTCTGAATCTTTTGTACAGATTATATTAGGTGGTGAGACGCATTCTCCGCTGTGGCATACGCCAGAGAGGCAATCTGCGTCTTTGACACATAATAGGTTCGGTGGTGAGATACAATAACCATTTTCGCATTTATCGCTTGTGCAATCGCTGTTGCTTGTGCATGCAATTGCATTAGGTGGCACACATTGGCCGCTTACACATGCTCCGCTCAGACAATCGGAATTGACAATACAGGCGACGCTTCCTTCCATAGGCACACAGAAATTATCCATGCACTCTTCATCTGAGGCACAATCATTGTCTATGACACAAAGTGAAGGCAATGGTTGTCCTACACATTTTCCGCTCTTGCATTCACCAGATAGACAATCTGAATTTTTGGTGCAGTCGACATTTGTCATAGGCACACAAAGATTATTTGTACATGTCCCGCTTTCGCATTCGCTGTCTTTTGTGCATAATAAATTCGGGACACATTTATTATCCTTGCAGACACCTGAAAGGCATTGTGAATTTGATGTGCATTGTTCAGTGATCAATGGCAATCCGACGCAAAGACCGTTTTCGCAGTTATGACTTTCCACGCAGTCGCTGTCAGTCAGGCATTCAATATTGGTCATTGGGACGCATAGCCCGTTCTTGCATTGACCACTCAGGCAGTCTGAATTCTTCGTGCAGATATTCGTCATAGGTGGCAGACATTGGCCGTTCAGGCAGACATCTGATAGACAATCAGAATCTAATGTGCAACCGTTGTATGTCACACACTGCCCATTCTTGCAGATACCATCTAGGCAATCTCCATCAAGTGTGCAATCAGTCCTCAATTCACACTGGTTGTTCACACATTCACCATCAAGGCATTCATTGTCTGATGTACAGCTGACAACACATGAACCGCTCTTGCATGTGCCGATCAGGCAATCATAGTCGCTTACGCAGTCAGGCATATCTCCAGCACAATGGCCGTCTGTGCAGACTCCGCTAAGACATTCTGTATCGAATGTGCAGCCGATACTTGTTATTGGTTTGCAAAGACCATTCTCACATATATTACTCTCTTTACAATCATTATCTATAAGACAGGTGTTATCCATGATACATTGATAGTTCTTGCAAAGTCCAATCAAACAATCTGAATCCTGCAGGCATTGAGCTGTCAGGCAATCGCCGCCCTGGCAGACGCCGCTTGCGCATTCATAGTCGTATGTGCATTTTGTGTCTGGCACGCATGTCCCGCTCTGGCAGATGCCTTGCAAGCAATCTGCACTAGTTGTGCATCCAGTAGGTGTCTCGCATTCATTGTTCACGCAGTTTCCATCCAGGCATTGTGAGTCGCTGACGCAGTTGACAATGCATTCTCCTGATTTGCATTTACCTATTGTGCAGTCACTGTCGCTTGTGCATAAAGGAAGATCACCTACACACACACCATCCTGGCAGTTGTCGCTCAGGCAGTCTGAATCTTTTGTGCAAACGACTTTTGTCCTTGGCTTGCATGCTCCGTTCTCGCATATGAAACTTTCTAGACAATCAGTGTCTTTACTACAGCTGTTGTCTATGACACAATAACCATTGTTGCATGTGCCTGATGTACAATCTGAATCTTTTGAGCATGTGCTTCCTGAAGAGCATTTCGTCGTGCATACTCCACCGCAATCGATTCCTGCTTCATTTGAATCAGGTATGCCGTTCTTGCAGGTGTCTGATGTCTTTGTGCATAAGCCAGTCAGGACATCGCATACCATACCAATGCTGCAGTCTGAATCCTGATAACATCCACTTCCTGGTCCGCAGTTCGCGAAGCATGATCCGCCGCAGTCGATACCAGTCTCGTCGCCGTTCTTTATTCCATCGTCGCAGCTTGGAGTGAGGCATACTTTCACCTTTGCCTTTGTATTAGGCAGACCGCAATAATTTGTATAACAATCACTGCTCTTGATGCAGGTCTTGTTCAGGTTGCATGGGTCGCATTCGCCGCCGCAGTCGATATCGCTCTCGCCGCTGTTCTTTATCTTATCATCGCAGTGTGTCGGCATCTTTGTCGGATCTATCTCGATGTCAAGACTTTTTCCCGGCCATGTCTGCTCGTTACCTAGCCAGTCGCTGACAAAGACCTCGATATAGTATCTGCTGCCTGTTTTCAGAGACAGCGGCTTTCCATTATCATCATATGCAAGAACCTGCCAGATATTGTTCTGGGTGTTCGGCTTGTCTGTTATCAACGCCATGCCTGAATTGCTGTTGTATAATGAATATCTGAAATTGAACTTCGCAGCACCAGGGGCCTTCGCTGGATCATAGGGGCTGTTTGGATCAGTGGAATTCCATTTCGCGATTATGCTTTTGTTTCTCCAGCTGAAGATAAGACCCAGATAGCTTGTATCGATCTTGCCCTGCACATCCACTTGCGGCAGTGTCGGCGGCGTTGTATCCACAAGGAAAGTCTTGACACTGCTCGTCGCATTCTCTGGCAGATATATCGATCCTTCTCCTGTGAAACTGCAGCTGAAAGACACATTATGCCAGCCATCGCCTGCGAGCAGTGAAGCTGATCCATCATGATCATATCCGTCTGTCGTCATCATCATGCCAGAAGAGCCATCCAGATCATATGAGCATGATCCTTTCTTGTTTGTCTTTATCTTGAATGGCACACTTGTGTGGTTTGTCACAGAAGGCACAACGACATTCGAGATAGCGAATCCTATGCTAGTGTCGACAGAAAAAGTTATTATGGCCTTGTTTGATAGAAGCCCCACCTTGTTCTTGCACAGCACATAGTAATTATATGTGTCTTTGTAGTCATCCATGACGAGATATCTCTCGTGATCTTTCTTGAATTCCTCTTTTGATGATCCGCCGAGTGTGGTGGATTCATTGAATTTCCCATCCATAGTATCATAAGTGGCGGATGAAGATGTCGAATATCTGCAGATGGTCTCATCATCTGTCATGACAAAGAGCTTTGTCCTGACTTTCTGCTCCTGGAAATCATAATATTCAGCGATCTGGTTCGGGTCTGCCTGTGCGCTTAGGATCTTTGGCGCAGTAGGATCATAATTCAACATGAAATCAGCTCTTACCTGTCCCATGGCATCTTTGCATATGAGATTTATCTTTCCAGACGCTCCTGCGAATGTATATCCGCTTTTTGTGTGGACATAGCTGTTTGTGTTTCCTTCATCAAAAAGTTTCGATTTTTCCCAGCTCAATGGATATATATCTGAATATCTGCAATTCGCATATCCTGTCGTGCCAATCTCTAACTTGAGTGGTTTTGATGGGACGACGCCATTCTTTGGTGTTATCAGATAGACATCAGATGCATGTGTCTGGAGATCGAAATAGCTCTTGTAGTCTTTTAGGATATTCCCTGCGATATCCTGCGCTGTGAAGATGATATATTTTCTGCCGTCACCTATAGTCGATGGCATCAGCGTCGCTGTGAAAGTATCAGAATAGCTGCCTGTACCTGGACTGAACAGGCTTCTTTTGTCAGACATTGTATATGGGTCCTTCTCATCGACATTCATCGTGAGTGCGGTTATCTCTACATTCTCGCTGTTTTTGAATTTGATCTCGGCGTTTATCGCAGTGAGCCCGCCGGAAGTGATTACTGTCTTGTTACCATTCTCTGGTTTTATGGATGCGACCTGCGGAGGCGTGACATCAACCATAAATTTGATTGTCCCTGTGACAGAGCCGGCATTGTTCACGACTCCTTTCACGAGGAAAGTATATTCTCCATCACCAAGAGATTGAGCCGGCTTGAACAGGCCGACTTTGCCAGATCCTACGTTCTGGATATTAGGAGTAGCCAGTGGAATCTCCACACTATTCAGATAAAGTTTGTAGAGCGAGACAGAATCGATTGTCGAGAACTCTGCTTTTATTGTCGGTGATGAGCTTGTCGTGTACCAGACATTATTATATTCTATCGCATTGCTTATAGTCAACTTAACGATCGGATTAGCGTTGCCTTTGAATGTCACTGTCTGTGTCTTGACTTCTTCTAGATTCTTCGCTTCATCCTGCGTGAAGAAACGAAGCTTGTTTGCGGCCACGCTGCTCTCGGCTATGACTGTACTGGGACTTGATGAATCGACTAGCTGATACACATCCTGGCCATTCTTTTTTGTTTTTGTGACACTGAGTGAACCACCGGCCGCCATAGATTTCGAACTTGTGGTGACAGAGCAAGCTGTCCCTGAAACAGGAGCCATGCAGAAATATGTTGTGTAACCAAGCCCGCTGGCAGCGACATACTGCTGATCAGCATTTTTCTTGTCTTTCACGGTAAAAGATAGTTTCTCTGTGTTTCCAAGAGTGCCTTTGTATTCGAAGACATCTGTTATTGGAGGGAATCTGTCCTGCTCACATATTTTATCTATAGTTCCACTATTAAGGCAATCCGCACTCTTGTCGCCATCCATATCTTTGAAGCACGCCTTACCTACCGCATTGCATCCCTGCAGGTTGCATTTTATGGATGCTGTCGTGCTCAGCTTGTTGTCAGTGAGAAGAGTTGTCGAGCCGCATTCTGTGGCTTTCAAATCGCTGCATACAAAGTTAGCGCAGCTATCCATCTTGCCTGTACCTGCATTATATGTGCATTTGTCGCCGTTTGGATCAAGCACTTTGGCTTTCTCAGGTGTGCAGCCTTCGAACACAATGTTGGTGGAACCGATGTTATCTCCATCATCTGCCGCAAAACCACCATTCTCAGATGCGTCGCATAGATTGCATGGATTGTCTTTTGTGTTCTTGCAGATGCCGATACCAAGAGAAGTATCGATATAATCCCATTCACATTCAGCGTCGCCGCCTTTCAATGGGCCTGCTGCGCATGAGTCTGCTTCGCATGCCGCTTTTGATTTGTAATCGCTGCATTCTACCCTGCTTGATGTGCTTTCCACAACACATGAGAAGCAGCTGCCTATAGTCGTCCGTGTGTTCTTGTCATAATAACAGAAACCCCTGCCTTCGCAGTCGATAGGATCGTTGTACATGCCGAACGGATAGCCGCCATATTCACATTCAGATTTTGTGTCAAGACAGGCTGCGATCCCGCTCTTTATCACACAGTATTCACCGGCGTTAGGACATGGTTTATTGGACATGAGCTTGTTCTTGTCGGTACATGTGAATGCCTGCTCTTTGTTCGTGAGCTCTTTTGTCTGTTTGAATACAGAGAAGGCTGTGGACAGACCGAGATCTCCAAAATATGTCTGGAACTGATCATAGAAACCTTCTGATATGCAGAATGGATTGCTCGTGGTCTGATGCCAGCATTCGATATCTCCCATGATGATGCCGCCGGTGACAGAGATGTCATCATTGCTTCCTCCAGTGAGAGAAAGTCCACCGCTGCTATCTGGATACATGCCCTCTGTAGGTGGGTTTGCTGCCGTGTCGAAATATACATATTGCGGCTCAATCTTATAAGTGTAATTCATGCCCCATGCAAGAGTCGGATCATCATCGATGAACTTGAAGCTTGATATGAAACTTGGATCATAAGATTTCTTGATCACTTTGAAATCAGTCTCACCTATAGGACATATATTTGTCGCTCCTCCTGTCGCATCGTTGCTACATTTCCTTGATATCGTGAGAAGGTGCGGCGGACAGCCTGATGTATCTTTGGTGTACCAATTCACGACCAGTTCCTGCGTGCCGCGGACATGAGACACAGTCACTTTATTGATATTGGTCTTAAGATAAGTCTTGTCATCGCATGATTTTGTCGAAGATGGCGCAGTGATCACAGCTGCACATAGTTTTGAGCAGTCAGAGGTCTGGCTTGTCTGGATGAATTGTGTGTTCAATGATTTGGAAGGATCGATAGGGCATGCGGCTTTAGGAAGATATGGGAATTGATTCTGCGTACAGCAGCATCCTGTATTGGTCGTGCAATCTGGTTCAAGGCTGCAGTCGCTGCCTTTCTTGAAATATGTCGTGCCAGTGAAACATTCAGTGCCAGTCGGTCCGCCTACTCCGACGTTCGGACTGGTCGGCGTCCCGCAGCATTGTTCTTCTGTTACAGGAGAAGTGCCACAAATATATTGAGATGATGCTTTCGGATTTAAGCAACAGCCGCTGTCGGTTGTTGTCCCGGGCAATGGAGCTGATGATGCGCTGGCTGTCAATAATGTTAGAATTATCAGTAGTATTATGATCCTCTTTTTCATACGTAGATTTTTGTCATCAAGTATATATAAAGGTTTCGAGGCTTCCTGAGGGCGGTGACTATGGCTAAACATTTATATATGTCCATGCCGTGACTCAGGATATGAATGTCATCGACGGAAAAACTATTGCAGAAAGCATAAGAAATGGCTTGAAGAAGAGGATCAATGCATCTTCTGTGAAACCATGTCTTGCGGTCGTGCTTGTCGGAGAGGATCCTGCAAGCAAAATATATGTAAGGCTCAAGAAAAAAGCCTGTGAAGAGATAGGTATCATCTCTTTAGAGCACAGGATGCCAGAAGAGACCACGCAAGATGAACTTCTCAGGCTCGTAGATAAGCTGAATTCTGATAAAGATGTACACGGGATACTTATCCAGCTGCCTTTGCCATCACATATAGATGCGAACAAAGTCATCGAAAACATCGTGACAGAGAAAGATGTCGATGGATTCACTTCATTCAACGCAGGGAAACTTATGCAGGGAAAAGATTCTATGGAACCATGCACTCCAAAAGGCATCATGCGGTTACTTGATAAATATGAAGTCGACATCATGGGAAAGAACGCTGTTGTGATCGGAAGGAGCAATATCGTCGGAAAACCGATAGCGATGATGCTATTGAGACGGCATGCGACAGTCACTCTTTGCCATTCTAAGACAAAAAATCTGGGAGATATCACAAAAAAAGCAGATATACTCGTCGCAGCTGTCGGAAAACCAGGCATGATCACAGAAGAGATGGTGAAACCCGGCGCGGTTGTGGTCGATGTCGGCACAAACCGCATTTCAGATGGAAAGCTTGTCGGAGATGTCGATTTCGAAGGAGTGAAAGAGATTGCAGGGCTCATCACACCTGTGCCAGGCGGTGTCGGTCCTATGACTATCGCAATGCTTCTTGAGAATACTGTCGATGCCGCAAAGATCCCAGAATTAAGATAAGGAGAACAACAAATCATCCTTTTTCAGGTATATGTATATACTCTCCATGCGTGAAATATCCATGGAGCTGTTTTATCCTGGCAAGCTTCGGAAATATCTCTCGCTCCAGTGAGATCGTCTCGGATGAGAGGAATTCAAATATCTCAGGACGGAAGATGTAGATGCCTGCGTTTATTATGTGTGATTTAGGCACTTTTGGTTTCTCTTCAAAATCGATGACAAGCGCTCCATCAAGCAGGACGACACCATGCCTATCGATCTTCTCTTTGTTGATAAGACCCATGGTAGCTATCCGTTCGCTCTCGAAATGCTTGATTATCATCCGCGTCAGATCGAAATCATTGAATGTGTCACCGCTCATCACAAGAAAATTATCGTGCTCAAGATGGTCCTTCAGACTGAAAAGTGAATCACCTGTGCCTTTAGTGTCATTCAAGATGATCTCTGTCTTTAACCTGCTTCTGTCAAGTCTTTCTTTGAGCCTCTGAAGATCAGGACCGTCCTGTGTCAGAAGCAGGACTTCCTGGATGCCTGTGCTTGAGAAGAACAAAAGTTGAAGATCAAGAAAGCATCTCCCGTCTTTTTCCATCAGCAGATATCTCTGATGATCTTTATGTATCAGGATGACTGCTTTCTTCACAGACTGCTCTTTTAGGCCTTTTTGCAGAAAAAAAGAGATTGCCTGGGACCGTGATTTGAGCCTTATGCCATCGATAAGCGAGTCTATTTGTCTGAGAAGGCCTTTGTCAATGGCTATCGCAATCTTGTCTTTCTGCATAGTATGACTAGGTATGAATCTAGAATTTATTGATTTCGGTCCTGCAGCCGATAGATATATATAGAAGACCACCCAACCAAAAGTATGAAAAGTTCATACTTTGGGTGATCTAAATGGATGGAAACCATGAACCATATGTGAATTCCTTCAAAGACAAGAGGATCCTTGTCATAGGAGATCTCATGCTCGACAAACATATCGATGGAACAGTGAGCAGGGTGTCTCCAGAAGCCCCGGTACGGGTCCTGCATGTGAAAGATGAGAGGTTTGTCCCTGGCGGAGCCTGCAATGTAGCTGTCAATCTGGCATCGATGAGCGGCAATGTGTCATTGATCGGAACTGTAGGAGATGATGCGTCGAAGAACAAACTCCTTGAAGAGCTTAAGAGAAGATCTATCGACACAAGCAATATCATCACTGACAAGACAAGACCAACGACATTGAAAGTCAAGCTTCTCGCAAAAGATCACCATCTGTTGAGGCTTGACCATGAAATAAGAAGACCGATAAGCAAAGATATCGCAGCGAAGATAATAAAGACACTTGAAGGATCAACATCGAAGTATGATGCAGTCATAGTGTCAGATTATAACAAAGGCCTCATAGATCAGGCATTATCAAAAAATATCATCGCGATCTGCAAAAAAAATTCGATACCTGTGATAGTCGATGCGAAACCAAAGAATATCAAACATTACGCTGGTGCTGATATCATCACACTGAACAAAGGTGAAGCATCAAAAATATTTGAATTGGATGTGCCGCTCGAAGAGATGGGAAAATATCTATCGATGGATCTTGAAAGCACGATAATCATCACAGCAGGAAGCGAAGGCATGCATGCATTCAGGGGAGATGAAAGATTCTCTGTAGAAGCGCATAGTATCGCGTTAGCTGAGCCATCGGGCGCAGGCGACACTGTGACCGCGACGCTTGGATTGTCTATCGCTGCAGGCGCGCCGCTTGACATCGCAATCAAGATGGCTAATTTTGCGGCAAGTATCGCTGTGAGCAAACCAGGTCTTGTCAGTCCAACATATTCAGATATGCTTGGCATGATGAAGACAGAGATAAGCGAATATCTAAAAGAGAATATGCAGGTGAAGCAGACTGTCATCAACAATAATATACATCAGATCGAGCAGATAGTACGATTGATAACTGATGCATATAAGAACAACAAAAAAGTGCTTATCTTCGGCAATGGCGGAAGCGCGGCGGATGCCATGCATTTTGCGGCTGAACTTGTCGGAAGATTCAAGATAGAAAGAAAGGCGCTTCCCGCGATCAATCTCACTGCTGATAGTTCTATCATGACTGCTGTCGGGAATGATTATGGTTTTGATGCTATCTTCTCTCGTCAGGTGGAAGCGCTCGCGCAGAAAGATGATGTCCTCATCGGGATAAGCACAAGCGGGAATTCGCAGAATGTCATCAATGCGATGGAAGCCGGAAAAAAAATAGGTGCGAGCACAGTTTCCTTTCTCGGAAAAGACGGCGGAAAATTGAATGGGGTGTGCGATGTATCGATAGTCGTCCCATCAGATAACACCCCAAGGATACAGGAGACACATATCACAATAGTGCATATCATATGTGAACTACTGGAAAATAAAATGTTCAAATGATGGTGATCAGCATGAAGATTATAGACAGATTCAAGAAAATGCGGATAATATGTATCGGAGACATGATGCTTGATAAGAGCATCTATGGGACTATAGAAAGGATATCTCCTGAGGCACCGGTCCCTATCGTCAATATCGAAAAAGAGACGAATACGCCAGGCGGAGCTGCGAACTCCGCGAACAATATCAGGTCGCTTGGAGCAAAGGTGAGCGTCGTTGGTGTGGTCGGAGATGATGATGCGAAAGATGAATTGATTTCATACTTCAAAAGATCAGAGATAGATTGCAGCGGGTTGATAATCGATAAGGCAAGACCAACAATCCAGAAGACACGTGTGTTCGCACAGAACAACCATGTGTTACGATATGATTATGAAGAGACGCATAAGATCTCTGATGATATCGCAGACAGGCTTCTTTCTGATATCAAAAGAAAGATCAAGACATGCGACGGAGTCATCATATCAGATTATAACAAAGGAATAAATAGCAGGAAGTTCTTTGTTGGTGTAATAGGGATATGCAATGAGAATGATGTCCCTGTGTTGATAGATCCAAAAGTCGATGAGGTTTTATTATATAAAAACGCGACAGTGATAAAACCTAATGCGAAAGAGGCAGAGATGATATCTGGCCTTGATGTATCAAGTGAAGAAGGGATGTTGAATGCTGGTGAGAAACTTGTCAATGATTTCAATGCGAATATATTGATCACTGCGGGCGAAAGAGGGATGTATCTGTTCGAGAAAGGAAAAGAGCCTTTCCATATCATGACAGAAGCAAGAAAAGTGTTCGATGTCACGGGTGCTGGAGACACTGTCGCGGCGACGATGATGCTTGCGATGGCCACAGGATGCGATCTTCGCAGGTCAGCTGAGCTTGCGAACAAGGCGGCCGCGATAGTCATAGCGAGTAGAGGCACGACAGCCATCACGGCTGATGAATTAAAGACGGTGGAATTATGAAGAAAGCATTGTTCATAGATAGGGATGGGACAATCAATGTCGATACTGATTACATTCATAAGATAGAAGATTTCAGATTCGAGAAAAATGCGCTTGATGGTATGAAACTTGCTCATGAAAAGAATTACAAGATAATAATAATAACAAGCCAATCAGGAATAGGAAGAGGTTATTATACTGAAGATGACATGCATAGATTCAATGATCACATCAGGGATGTGCTGTCGAAAAATGGTGTGATCATCGGTAGAAAGGACATATATTTCTGCCCGCATCATCCAAAGAAAGCGACGATCGCAGAATATCTGCTTGACTGTGACTGCAGGAAACCAAAACCTGGACTCATATTGAAAGCGGCAAAGGAACATGATATAAACTTAGAAGAAAGTTATATGGTTGGGGACAAACATTCAGACGTCGCTGCAGGCGTCAGGGCAGGATGCAAAGGAAGCATCCTTGTCATGTGTGGAAAGAGCATGGATACAAAAGGCGAGAAGAAAGAAGAGCCGACATATGTCGCTGAAGATCTTCTTGATGCTGTCAATTTTATCTTAAGCAATGATGAAAAATGAAAGTTATGGAAATCATAAGTGATAGAAAATGAGAGACAAGATAAGATCATTAGACGAGCTTGTGAAGATCAGAGAGGTCTTACAAAAAGAGAGAAAGAAAGTAGTCACTATAAATGGTTCATTCGATGTGCTTCATCTCGGACACATAAGGATGCTTGGAGAAGCGAAAGCGCAGGGAGATACACTCATCGTCGGTCTCAACAGCGATAGATCGATAAAAGAATATAAATCACTTTTCCGTCCTGTGAACAACCAGGACAACCGCGCTGAATTCATGGCAGCATTAGAGTGCGTCGACTATGTCTTTATATTCGATGAGACAGTGCCGATGCCTTTCCTTGCTAAGCTCAGGCCCGATATCCATGTGAATGGATCAGAATATGGAAAAGACTGCATCGAGAGAGAGACTGTCGAAAAAAACGGTGGCGAGATTTATGTTGTCAAGCTGGTCGATGGTTTCTCGACGACAGAGATGATTCGGAAGATGACAGAGATCGCAGAGAAAGAGAAAGAATTCAGACGTGACAAAAGCCAGATGGGGGAATAGAGATGAAAGCTGATTTTTCGAAGATAAGGACAATCCCATTGAAGAAGAGAAAGAACAAGACAAAGATTAGCGATTTTTCTGACATAAAGAAGAGATTCCCTGATACGATACCGGATATACTCGCGGGAAAGGATTTCAAGGAAGTGGTCGATGCGATAAAAAAAGCAAAGAAAGACAAGAAGAAGATAATTGTCATGGCTGGAGCGCATGTCATCAAGTGCGGACTTGCACCGATAATCATCAATCTCATGAAACGAGGATTCATCGACCATCTTGCGATGAACGGCGCTGGATCGATACATGATTTCGAGATAGCTTATATAGGGGAGACATCAGAGGATGTGGCGGCAAATATCGAAGATGGGACATTCGGGATGGCTGACGAGACAGGTAAGTACATCCATGAAGCGTTGAAGAGATATGGTGAGAAAGGATACGGATTCGCCGTCGGAAAGCAGATCATCGAGATGGATCTTCCAAACAAAGAGCATAGCATGCTCGCTGTCGCTTTTGGATTGAATATCCCAGTCACTATACATTCTGCTATCGGCACTGAGATAATACATCAGCATCCGGATTGTGACGGCGCGATGCTTGGCCGCGCGACATATCATGATTTCAAGATCTTCACAGAAAGCATCTGCGAACTAGAAGATGGGGTTCTCCTAAATATTGGTTCTGCTGTCGTGCTTCCAGAAGTCTTTCTAAAAGCGATCACTGTCGCAAGGAATCTTGGATATAAAGTGAGAAGGTTCACAACAGCGAACTTCGACATGATCAAACACTATCGTCCTACTGAAAACGTGGTCAACAGACCGACATCGATGGGCGGAAAAGGCTACACTATAATCGGCATGCATGAGATAATGATCCCTCTGCTCCATC
>PCVE01000129.1 GCA_002762705.1 Candidatus Woesearchaeota archaeon CG11_big_fil_rev_8_21_14_0_20_43_8
TGGCATCATTTGAAGCCACACACAAAGGAAGATTTGCATGTGCATACCCGTTATTCCCTACACAAGTTGTACCAAGGCAAAGTATCGGTGGGATACCATTCCAGGAAGTACGATACATCTCAAAGTAGGTGGGGTTATCATCTGATGGTTTATTACATGCTGAGACCGACACTCCGCCTAGATCACTGACACAGGAGATATAACGACAATCCGTATATACATCTTCTGTTATAGTGCCACCATCACAAAAGACCGGTAATTCTTTTGCAGGCGTATAACATTGGAATTGCCCTGCTTGGTTTACTTTGATATTCCATTCTTGTGTGATTGTCTTTCCATCAAACAGGATAGTCACCATCAGATGATGATCACCAATCATTGGATTATTCAATACAAAATTAAGATCGCCCATCTTGACTGGAACACCATCTAGATCCCACTGTGTCTGATAGATAGCATTTGCGTAGTTTTCAATCTCTACTAAAAAACTCGTGCTACCTGAATCATTGACAACTACATTTGTAGATGGAACTTTTCGTGTGACCCATAATGATGCGCTGTCATTAGTTAAACTATTGGGGGTGAAAATCGCACGCACTGTTGAATCTTTTGAAAGCACTACTTCGATCTGTTGAGAATCACCACTGACTACACCTTCCCAACCAAGGAATGTCTCTCCTGGTCCAGGTATCGCGGTAAGTGTCATCGGGACATCCTGAAATTCAATGCCATCCCAAGGATATGACGATGGGATGATCTCACCGATCTGTACATTGCCATTGCCTGACACGTCAACATCAAGGGTCACTAGGCCACCAAGACCAAAATATTGTACGATATGTTCCCTTTGATACGCTGGTCTGTCGCGGGCGAATTGACGTAATGATTCAATATTCTGTTTCCAGCTCCCCACATCAGGAAGATCAAGCCAGCGATCGAGCTGACGTTGTATCTCTGGATCAAGGTCTGCGGCAAGAGCATCAATCTTAGATATCACGGAATCTGAAGAGAAACGTGTCATCAACCAATCCGCGTTCAAAGCCACAAAATAATCTCTGAAGTCTTCATTCTTTGAAAGTCCAGACCATAAGATCGAGCCCCAGGTTTTTGATTCGATAAAATCGAACATATTAGTGCTGGCACTTGTGCCTGGCTGGTAACCAAAACTCCAGTCATCATCATGCATTATCCAACGCCAACGTCCATCTTGTCCAAAAGGCGCACTCATATCCGTGCCATCTGTTCTCAAACGCCAATATACCAGATTACGATCTATCCAATCTGTGTTTGCGACAAATGTATTGACTGCGTAATATCGTGCGAAGTCAGCAGTGTCCATAAGAGTCGTCGCTTGTTCATAATTCGCTGGAACACGCATATCGTTTGTACGGACAAATTCAACCATCTGAAGGTATGGAAGTTCATCACCCGCTACGCCTTCATCGATGACCGCATTGTCATTTAATATAACTACCTCATCTTTATCTACATCATATCTATCTGCAAGAAAATATTGGCTGGCACGATCCCTCATTGGATAGAATCCCCAGTATTCTCCATTCACGAAAACTACAGAGGGATGATATGGTTCCATAGCAAGTTCTGTCCCTTCAACTAACTGATGCGAAAGCACATCCTGGATATATGTGGCGCGATAATCATCGCCGCCATTACGTATCCACAATCGTTTATATTTATTGATGTCTTGTTGAGGGAACAATGGATATTTGATCGAACTTGCATCGTATTCTGATCGGGCATATATCTTCATCGATTTTTGAGGACGGACTCTGCTTCCTTGGCTGCTGATCCGAAGACCGACATCCTGGTCGACGACACGGATGCCATCATTCCAGAAGATCTCAAGATGCACTGGCCGCTCCCATTCATCACCTTTATTTTGATAATTCGCCGGATGAAATATGTCTGTTCCTGTCCAGCCAGCAGCATTATCCCAATAGACACCCATAGTATATATCCCTGTATCATAATCAAATAGAGTCTCACTATCTGCAGTGATTGATATCACTGGCATAGTGAATGTGCCGTCGAGGAAATAAGTTGCGCTAGTCACTTTTGATGTCTGATCTCCTCTTACTGCGATCGCTCGTACCACTGTCCCTTTGCGAACCTGGCCAGCAGGAGATTCCCATCTAGGGGAAGTTGTATCAACCATGCTGACAGTATTAGGAGATTGTGTGGTGTTCATAATATTGATTGGGTTGCTATATGTCTGTGAAGCGCTTGTCGGTGTAGAACCATCAAGAGTGTAATATATTGTTGAACCTGATGAACCACTCATTGAAAGAGCGAAGCTAGCATCATAAAAACCAGCATCATTTGAAAATGCAGGAGCAGATGGTGGAGGAAGGACATCATTAGCGGCACCTGGACTTGGCGCGGGAAGAATATCTGTTGTCAGGCTTCCATCTGGAAGACGACCATATGAGACATCATCTGATAATTCGACAGCTGGAAACGCGCTGATTATAGTCACACCATCAGGCGCAGTCAAAAGTATTGGTTCTCCGCCAGCTTTGATCGAGAAATTAGTGTGGAGTGGGACTTTATCTTTACTAGAAGCCCACACGATAAGAAATTGGCCTGGTCCGATCATCTGTTCTGGAAATACCCATTTAGTGAGGAGTTTATCAGAATCAGTCAGATAGTAACCTAAAAGGTTGATTGATGTCGGTCCATCATTGTATAATTCTACCCAATCTGAAGGGTCACCATCTTCATCAAGGATAGTGGCGCCATTTGATGACATCATCTCATTGACATACAACTGTGCCGATACGCCACAGATAGTCAATAAAGATATGATAAAAAATACAGATATCTTCAATATCTTTAGATCTGATTTTTGATTTGCGTTTTTATAAGCAAAATTATTTGATTTATTGATCGTTGATTCTTTTGATTTTGAAACCATCTTTTGCACCTCTAATCCTGATTTTTTCTATCTTATTGAGAATGTATTAAAACTGATTGGATGATTTTCTGCGAATAATCCTGAAAACGAAAGTGATAATCTGGATAAAATGAAGAACAATAGAGTTTGATCTCTGATATTGTTTCATGTCCCATCTCTCCCTAAAATCGGAAGACGGACCAGTAAGTTTAATAAATCCGTTCGTTTGATATATATATCATGATAAGACACGACAGCATAAGGAAGACATGGCTTTTTCTGACAGCGATATGCGCATTTCTGTTTGTCTTCATAGGGATAGTCATGGTCACTGTCGACACTCGTTATATACAGGGTGTGCAGTATCTTCTCACTTCTGCTCTTCTTTTCATCGCGGCGCAGAGACTTAGAGCAGGCAAGATACATCTGCATCCAAAGGACAAGCACGTAAGAGCAGTTTTTCCGCTCGGCTTCATCTTCATGGTCATCGGACTGAATGATTCTATCGGCACGTTGATGGTCGGTATGTGGGCTCTTGGTGTTGTGCTTTTTAGCATGGGTATTTTCAAGAAGTGAATTCTCCGGCATACTTGCGTGGTTACAGTTGGTGCGATTGTCGGCGCAGGTGTGAGAGCAGCACGTGGCAATGTCACTTGGCCAGCGACACTAAGCGACGCAGCAGTCCAGAGCGGCATAAGGGGCGCAGTCACATTCCCAGTCCTGTATGGCGTGCTCCATGCACTTAGCGGATTTATCCGATGATCCGCATGATTTGTCTTTTGCATTTGTTTCTAATTTAGTCTCTATTATTTGATGTCAATAGAAAGAATAAGGGACAATAAGAAAAAATAAAAAATGTCCATCAGATGATGGATCACTTCTTTCGCCATGCTATCGTAGGCGGCCTGTTTCTGTTCAGCACGTGCACAGTCACAGATTCTTCATCAGATCTTCCTTTTGAATCTGCGCATGTCACTTTGACTGAATAGTCGCCAGCATCTTCATAGCCAGTTGATTTTGTATTCTGAGTCATCCAACCGCTGAATTTTATTGAGATTGTGTCTCCATCAGGGTCGACGCATTTAGGTGACAGTGTGACTGTCTCGCCTTCGTATACAGTGACTTCAGATTTCAGTTCGCTGATGACCGGATCTTGGTTGACATCTGCTACATTGATCTTGACATTTTTTGTGTCAATAGCACCGATTGGGTCCTTACATTGGATCACGTCATCATATGTACCAGCATCATCTAGACCAGTCTTTTTTGTGTTCGTTGTCATCCAGCCATTATACGAGATAACTGTTTTGTCGCCGTCAGGATCTGTGCATTCTGGAGTCAATTTCACAGTCTCTCCTTCTTTGACACTAACAACTGCAGCAGTGATCAAAACAGGATTTCTGTTTTTATTGTTTACAGTCACAATGACTTCTTTTGAATCTGTTGAACCATCTGGATCTTTACAAACAATTTCTACTTTGTATTTGCCAGCTGAATCATAGTCAGTCACTTTTGTGTCTGATGTCATCCAACCGCTATAGCTGATAGTTGTCTTGTCGCCATCAACATCAGTGCACTTAGCATCCAGTTTCACGGTGTCGCCTTCTGTGGCAGTCACATCTTGTGCAATGACCTTTGGTGGTGTGTTTGATTTGATCACTTCGATGCAGAATGATGTTGTGTCCTCAAATTCACCATCATTGACAGTCGCTTTCACGTTATGTATTCCTGCGTCTCCTTTCTGCGTCTGCCAGAATCCTGATGCGTCGAGCTTTCCATCAAATGTGGTGGTGAGTTTCTTCTGCGGTCCGACATCAGTGTCAGGATCTGCAGTGAACCATTCGACTTCGACTTTTTCTCCTTCAACGACTGAGATTGGGCATTTTCCAGTCGTGTCTGGGCATTCGAGGCATTTGTAATAATACTTGTCATCTACTACAAATCCTGTCCAGGATGAAAGTTTGTTGTTGTTCTTGTATCCTTCTGTGCGCATGATTATGTTCTTGCAATCGTTATTCACACATTCATACACAAGGACGTGCGCATTCGCTCCGCAGACAAGTCCAAGATTCATAAGTGTCGCATTAGCTGCGAACACTCGCGTGTTCTTCAGGTAATCCAATTCACATTTGAGGCTTGGCTTTGGCTGTATTTCTTCTTTAACTAGCTGCGCTGGTATTGATACACCTACTATCGATGTTATTATCAATACCATTATCATTGTTGAAATCAATCTTTTCATTCTCTAACCCCCGAAACTGACTGCTCAATCTATGCAGTCCGTGTTTGGTTTACTTTCGATTATGTAAGTTGTCTGACCAGCAGTTGTTGCTTCTGCTGTTGTCTCCGTTGATATCTGTTGATATGCTCCGTGCCACACCTTGATTGCGACATATTGCTGTGTAGACATGATTTTTGGTTGTTCTGTATGTTCTGTATGTATAATCTCGAACTGTGTCTTTGGTTTCTCTTTTTCGATTATCACATATGACTTTGGTGACTGCTTGACAAGGATGGTTATTTTTCCTTTTGTTGTGCTTTCACCATCGCTTACGGTATAATATGTTTCTATCAGTTCGACAGCTTTTGCATTGAACATCCCATCTTTAGATATTGGGGCTGCGAAACGGATATACAATTTGCCTGAATCTGAGTCGGATACTTTTGGATTGAATATTGCGGTTTCACCGACTTCGATCTCTGTGTAGATATCTTCTGCGACAGGCGGCTTGTTGTGCCTGACAACTTCGATGCAGAAATCGAGCACGTCTTTGTACTGGCCATCATCAACTGTGATTTGTGATTTGTATATACCTGCGTCGCCTTCTTTTGTTTTCCATTCGCCTTTCGCGTCCAATGGCGACACATAAGTCAGGATAAGCGCTCCTGCAGGGCCATAACCTTCTTTTCTATCTGGGTCTGAGATGATGAAATCCGGTTTCACTGTCTCCCCTTCCCAGACCGCTATCTCGCAGTTGTTCTTGCTGATCGCTGTTGATGCATAATAATTATTAGAAGCAAAGCAACTTATAGAGAATAATATGAGCACTAACCCCATTAGATATAAAAATCTCATTGTGCCTGGGAATACCATGCTCTTTTTAAAGTTTACGTATATAACTACGTGACAGGGGAAACAAAATTTCTGACAAGGTGGCGCTGGTTCATCATAAAGTTACGACAACTTAATTCTATTTTGCCGTTACTTTTTTATTAAAACACTACTAAATCTTCATTTTTCATTAAAAATATCTTAAATCCCTTGTGGCTTCTTTCTTAATGGGCGGACGAAAACACCCGCACTAAAAAAGTACACGAAGGAGGTAACAAATATGTCAAGTGATTCAAGTAGTGGCGGTTCCTCAGTATTGGGGATCTTTCTTGGGCTAGGGTCCCTGGGAGCAGGAGCTTATCATGGTTTCTGTGATGCACAAGGCATACTGATGCCAAAGGAGAACCTTGAGTTCGCGCTCACATACGGGCCTGCCATGGTCTATGGTGGTCTTGGGGCTATCACTGGCGGTATCGCTGGTATTGTCGGTGGCGGCGCTCTCGGCGCGGCCTCAAGCGACAGCGGTCTTGAAGCGATCACAAAAGGCGCGGGCGGCGCAGTGCTAGGCGGCGCAGCAGGCGCAACGGTCGGCGGCGGAGTCGGCGCATTGAAAGGCGGACTCTTCACGCTGCTTGGCTATGGTGTGGGATACCTGGCTGGCGCAGTCGCACGATAGAAAGATTGTTTTTTTTGTTTCTTCTTCGATTAAGACGGAATCGTTGTCATAATTCAAATTCCTCGATGAAACCTTTGATCATGCGATATTTCTCGAGATACTCGAAGCCCTTGTCTGTCAGAGTCACATGCTTTTTCTTCTTTCTATCAAGCAGAACTTTGATCAGGCCTTTCTCGATGAGTTCATTGAAATATTCATTGAAACTATTAGACGAGAGATTCGAGCTGCGAAGCAGCGGAGTCGGCTTTATCGAATTATGGCTATTGTTGACTATAGAAAGGATATCATAGACAACTTCCAGCCGATCTCTTTTTTTCTTCATTTTATCATACGTTTGACTTTATGGAGTATCACAAAAAATACAGTCACAGAGATCAGATACAATATGATCCTGAATTCTCCAAAGATGGCCCGTGGCGGCCGGATCGACGCCATGCTGATTATCCACACGACAAAAGTGAGTATGTAGATCGTGAACAGTCTCGTGAATTTCTTTGATCTCTTATGATAGAAATAACTCAGCACAATCACGACGATGAGCAGCATTAGCTGGATAAGGCTGAGGATGTGCTGCGATCTTGTTAGCATCGCTATAATCGAGAGTACTATCGCAATTGCCTGCGCAGTGAAAAGCGCATATATGTAGTTGACTTTCTTCCATATGACGCTCAAGACAAGAGAAAATATCGCCATCGTGCTGAGATATCCCATCAATGCAAGAGAGATCTCTGGCAGTAGATATCTTGGCAGCTGGAAATCAAACGCGAGTCCGGAGAGCATGATCAGGAGAAAGACAAACCTAAAGACATATGCGAAACCAAAGAAGAAGAAAGCGTTCCTGAAATGGTTTATCCCTTTATGCTTTGTAAGTTCATATGCGTTTTTTGTCTTGTGATATATCAAGAAACAAAGCACGAGCACAGTCAGTAGATAGAGTACTTCTATCGTCATCCGTGTTGGATCCATGAACATGTGCCTTCCGATCATCAGGTTTCTCATATGCAATGACCTCTCATTTCAATATTATTAAATCTATTCATATCTGAGCGCATCGACTGGCCTCAGTTTCGATGCTTTGTATGCTGGTATCGCGCCAGATAGCATCCCAAGAATGATCGAAAGACCTAGTGTGAGCAGGATCGTGTTCACGCTCGTGCCTATGCCTGAGGATCCAAATCTAGTAAGCATGCCTGCTGTGTCTCCCATAAGCGCTGGCAGAAAACCAGAGAGGAATATTCCAAAGATTACCCCAAGCCCGCCTCCGATGAATCCGATCAGTCCTGCATTCATAAGAAACATCGCAAGGATGTCAGTGTTCCTCGCGCCGATAGCTTTCATGATGCCTATCTCTTTTGTCTTCTCAAGTACCGATGTGAACATGCTGTTCGCGATCCCAACAGCGCCGACAAGAAGTGCGACAGCAGCGATCGCAGTCAGGAAAGTTGTGAGCGAGCTAGTCATCTCTGCCCGTTGTGCCTGTCGTTCTTTGTTCGACGAGATTGTGAAGTCCGCTTTCTTCCCAAAGACATGCCTCTTTATCGAAAGCTTGTTCGTGATCGTCTCGATCGTCGCATCGAGCTGGTCTTCATAACGCACCTTGATGATGACTGTGTCATAGACATCTTTTGTCTTATCATCAAGTATCTCATATGCTGTGTTTATGGGCATATATATAGAATTGCTGCTATCATCTAGGATGCCCACTATGCGAAATAGCCTGTCATTGATCGTGATGAGTTGGTTCACACCAAGATTCGTGTCGAAAAACGACGTAGCAATCCTTCCGCCTATGACGATCACATTGCTATCAGTTGGTCCAAGCATCCTGCCGTCTGACATCTTTGTTGTCGAGATCCGGTACCATGTCGCAGGATCGACTCCCGTCACCGTGCCTGATCCTTTCTTTGCCACATAGTATAGATCCGCTTTCCCGCTTATCTGCGTGTTGATGACAAGTATGTCCGGAATCCCACGTAGCACCTGGATATCTGTCTTGTCTATCACGATCGGTTTTGTTGTGGCTGACGAGGATGTACTCCCAGATCCGTCAGGTCTTCCTCCTCCAAATCCATAAGCTTGTGAAGCTCCTGCGCGGAGTGTTAGAAGATCTCCTCCTAATGCATCGAATTGGGTGTTCATAGTCTGCTGAAGCGTCTGCCCAAGAGAGACTATGGCGATCACAGCAGCGACACCTATGACAATGCCAAGGATAGTCAACCAGCTACGTAGCTTGCTGTGCATCACCATGCTTAACGCATGTTTGAAAGCCTTGAAAAATCTCATCTTTCATCTCTTGCCTTTTTTCTTGCCGGTAAGCACCTTCCAAAGTGTGTAATCCGGATCGCTGAGCTTGCCTTTCTTATACTTTCTGTTCACAATAGTAAGCATGATAATTATAATCACTCCAAGCCCGATCCATTTGCCACGTGTCCATATCTGCTGTAACAATGTTTGTTGTGTCGCTGTCCGTCTTCCGGCCATGCCAGCCAAGGCAGCGGTGGCCGCTGTTGATGAAGTGCCCACATCAACAGTCACATTTTTCTGTATAACATTTCTTGTTCCACGTGAATCAGTGTATGCGATTTCCACCACAATTGGGACATTACCGGTGGCCATCGGTAGGGTGACTGTTGTTCCGTCTCCGGCAGACGGCGCAGCGCCACTTCTTTGGAATCCGCCTCTGTCCTTCATAGCAGCTGCATCAGTGTTGTTGAAACCGGTAGGTCTTGTGCGGTTGAATTGCCCAGTGCTCTGCGCAGTCTGCTTGAGTGTGAAACTCGCAATTGTGTAATCGCCTTCATTTAAGTTTCCAATAATCACCGAGTTGCTTCCTGTGACGCTCCATCCTTTCTGGTCAGGTATGCGCACAGTGACTGAACTTGCTGAGACGCTCCCTATATTCGATACGGCAAATGATGACTCACCATTTGAAGTTCCTGAGAATGCTATGTCAAAATCAGTCGCCCCACCGACATAGATGCCTGCTTTTGTTGTGATCTCGCTCTCGCTCCCTGTTATCGGGTCGGTATATGTGAGGGTCAGGTCGATCTTGTAAAGGTCTGGATCAGCTGTCGCGCTCGCGATGACATTGAACTCAAGCTCAGCAGAATCACCGACATCGATATATTTTATGTATTTTGTATTGTCAGATCCCACTGGGAGTATGATGTCATCTGCGTTCTCCCACTGGAATGTGAGTTCACGAAGCGGTGTCGCGCCGACATTGTTGATCGTGAATTTCATCAGCGTTATCTTTCCAGGGATCAGCTCGAACTTGTCTATGTAGATGACTTCTGCGCTCTCCCTGCTCTCGACTTCGATAGGCAGTGTCTTGCTGATCACTACATTAGAGCCATTCATATAATATTTTCCCTTGAGATCATAAGTGCCTGCAGTGATATCCTTGTCTGTGCGGACCCTGTATTTGAGGATCTTCATGTTATCGTCATCCTGGTAGCTCTTTATCGATCCGACATTCTGGATCATGTTGTCGCCAGGCAAAGCCTGGAACGGATATTCTGGCATCAGTTCAAAGATTATGTCCTTTGCGGGGATTCCGCCGATGTTCTCGAGCCCGATACGGATATCTATTATGTTTCCGGCCACTGCTGGATCAGGATCCTGGTTGATCAGGCTGATAGATAGCGCAGTCGTACCAGTATAATCTGTAAGGCCTGATGCGGCAAACACAGATGTCGACATCAATACTACCATCAGAACCATAAATGCGTATTTCATTTTTCCACCTCTGATATCTTCATCACTTTTCCATCTTTCAATTCAATCTTAGTATGGGCGTACTTTGCGATGTTGTGGTCGTGCGTGACCATGATGATTGTCTTCTTCTTATCTTTCCATAGCTTATGCAGCATTGTGAGCACTTCGTTTCCTGTGACGCTATCAAGAGCGCCAGTGGGTTCGTCAGCGAGGATGATGTCTGGATCGCCTGCAAGGCTTCTTGCGATAGAGACTCTCTGCTGCTGACCGCCGGAGAGCTGGCTTGGTAGATGATGCATTTTATCAGTCAGTCCGACAAGTGTGAGTATCTCTTTAGCCTGCTTCTTCGCTTCTGCATCATCATACTCAAGGAATTCCAGCGGCAATAGGACATTTTCAAACGCGGTCATCGAATGTATGAGATTATACTGCTGGAATATGAAACCGATCGTCTTCCCACGAAGGCTCGCAAGATCAGATTCGCTCAGGTGCGAGATGTTCTGTGAATTTAGGAACACATCGCCCTTTGTCGGTATGTCAAGGCATCCAATCAGGTTCATCATTGTCGATTTCCCGCTTCCTGAAGCGCCGATGATTGCGATAAAATCTCCGCGCATTATGTCGACCGTGATGCCTCTTAACGCATGCACATCGACTTCTCCCATTCGGTATGTCTTCCAGACATCTTTGAGTCTGAGTATGACGTCCCCTTTTTTCTGTTTCATTGCTGATTTCACGGATCCTTTATTTATTAAGTGAATGGATTAATAGTCCATATTCTGCGGTGCTGTAGAAAGTCATCTTCTCTTGCAGATATATGTTCATCTTTTAAGCTTTGAGCACCCTGCCCTATGGCTAGCGTGCGCTTTTCGCCCTTGCATGACGGACCATGGATGTATGATGGATCAAAGATAGTGGGGGCAGACTTGTGTTCGGGCCGCTTTAAGCGGTCCGGGACTCTGCGAAGCGGGGATATGAAAAGGATCTGTTATCGGTGATCAAGACACGACTTTCTACAAAACCATATTCTGCGTAATTTTTATATACTGGATTCTCTGATATACGTGCAACAGAGGTGATTCGTATGAGTTTGATGAAATGGGTCGAGAAGAAGACCAAGAGATTCACAGCATGGGATTTTGCCATATTGAAAGTGGGTCTGATTGCATTCGGCATGGTTCTTGGAGCATATCTGACTAGTTTCGTGAAGCAGTATGTCTGGATCTTCGTGGCATTATGGGTCGTTGCGTGGGTCTATCTGTGGATCAGGATATTTAAGAAGTGAATTTTTAGATTTTGTTTATCTAAAAATCGATAGTTATATATACTCCATTGTTATCTATTTCTAACGTATTGTTTGAAATAACTAACATGGGTGATAAAATATGTTCGCAAGACCAGAATGGTTCAAAAGAAGAAAGTATGGTGGCTGGGGTGTCTACCCGGCGACATGGCAGGGTTGGGTATATATATTAGTATTGCTGCTGCCTTTCGCCATATTCCAGATACTTGGCACAATCGATGAACAGACAAAGACTTATGTGACTCTTGGATGGGTCGCGCTTGTGCTTTTTGACATAGCGCCTGTCGTCGTCACCCTCAGAAAAGATGAACGAGAACATAAGATCGAAGCGATCGCTGAAAGGAACGCGGCGTGGGCGATGGTCCTTATGCTTGCGATAGGTATCGGATATCAGGCGGTGACAAAGGGCAGCTTCGATATTTTCCTGATAATCACTCTGTTCGCAGGCGTCGCAGCGAAAGCGATATCAAATATCTATCTTGAACGGAGGGGGATCTGAGATGAAGACCAAGTGGATCCTTTCATTCGCATCGGCAGCGTTGGTGCTGCTTTTCGGATTGACTTTCTTCTCTTTTGGTGATGTCAGATCGCTTTCGATAATAAATGTCGGTGTCGTCATGGCGATTGTTCTTGGCTTGAAATATCATCGCATGAAAAGACGCCCTGCGCTGGACGAGCGGAACATAAAAGTCGCACGAGCGGCGATCGGATATTCATGGTTCTTCTCTTACCTTGCTGTGGCTATACTGATACTGCTTGACTACATGGACCTTTTCCGGTTGTCTGCGATACATGCGCTTTCGATTGTTTTATTTATGATGGCATCTGTACAGATGATATCTTATTTTATCCTGGATCGGAAAGGAGATATATCATGAAGACACGGATAAAGGAATACCGGGCGAAGTTCGATCTGACACAGGAAGATCTCGCGCAGAAAGTGGGTGTCAGGAGGGAGACCATCGTGTTCCTTGAGAAGGGGAGATATAACCCCTCGCTCAAGCTCGCGATGGATATCGCGAAAGTCCTAAAGGCAAAGGTCGAAGACCTGTTTATACTATAGCAGACATAAAAACATTAATATACTAGTATTCTATTTTGTATACTGGGGTGATTGTGGTGCTATGCATTGGAAGTTTTTAGTTGGAGGTAGTATTCTTATCTTTGCGATGATTTCGTCTGTATTCGCTTTCTCTTTAGGCGAGTTCCTTGGTTTTGGCGGAGAAGAGCCAACTATTGTCCAGGAGCTGATGGATGATGCCCGGCATGAGACAGTCAAGAGCGTGCTTGATATGCCTGACAAGGTCATTACTCTGCTTTCTTGTGTCTTTGATGTAGCTGTCGATAAGAACGTCACGCCCTTCCATGTGGCCAATAAGCGGGCCTTTCTTTTTATTTTTTGCCTATCAGGAACAGCGCCCAGGGAAAACAGAGCCCTGTGAAAGCTGACTCTTTCCTGACAGCCTCTCCTCTCGCGATAAGCTCTTCAGACCCGTCCATCTGCGTTATCTTAGAAGAATATGCTTCGATTGTCGAGCTTACATCATCAAGCATGCTTTTGTCGAATATATCAGTGTCATCGAGATAGAAATCGATCTGATCGACACATGAGAACTGTCGCATCATTGAGACGATCTCATCTCTCTTGTATGTCTCCCGATGATAAAGGCCGCTGAACCTGTTCACTGCAGCCATCCAGTGATGCCAGTCGATATGGTTCTGCTGCGCTTCTGTTTGGTTGCCGTCGCAGTACATCTCTTCTACGATCAGATGTCCACCTGTCTTCAATACACGATACATCTCGCGCAATGAATCTTCAAGTCTCTCAAAATGATGCAGTGAGAAAGAGCATGTAACTGTGTCGAAGCTCTCGTCGGCAAATGCCATCTCTGAAGAGTCCATCAATACGTGCTTTGCCCCATATCTTCCTTTATATAGTTCCATAATTCTCTTTGAGATGTCGACAGCCACAACTGAATCATGGCTTCTGATACGTCGTTGCACATAATCGATGAAATAACCGTCCCCAGTGCCTATGTCCAGCACTCTGCCGCCATATATCCTGGCGAGCGCTTCTGTGATTTCCTCTTCCATAATATATAATTGTCATCTCATGATATAAAAATCTTAAGAAAAATTTTTGCAAATTTCTCCTGTCCAGTCTTCATTACGGCATAGCACGGAAAAATATCTGAAATACTTCTTTCAATCTATGTTGATTCCTAAGCGATACTGTCTTTACTTGGTCAGGATTGATGCAACGGCATCAGCCCTTCGATTGCATTATATAAGCCGGCCGGTTATTGCTATTTTATTCAGTAAGGGTTAGGGATTTACATGACAAGCAAAAGAATGATTTTTGAGGTATATGCAAGACACATTGCAACCTTTGTGCTCTTTGTTTTTTGTTTTGGATCAGTCTACGCACAAGGAATACTTGACAGTAATGCACAAGGAATTGATGGGAAGAATCTAGGGCAGAGCTATGATTTCCTTCTTGATACGATGCTTGCGAATGACGCGGTCGTGACCAGCATCGGGAACAAGATGTGGGTACCATGGTATTCATCAAGCTCAAAGTGTGGAGTCGGAGATCTTCAGTCCGGCGGCGCATGCAATGCCCCGCAGATAGATTCGACACATAACTGCATGGTCACTGATGAGTTCAGCCAGGTCGGCATCATTGTCTCGATGGGAAAAGACCAGAATAGGATGGATGAGTTCTATAACACACTTCCTGCCATACAGAGCACAAACGGAAAGATTCCTGCATGGAGAATATATAAGGATGGGGATCAGATAAAATCCTGCGAGTCTGGTATCAATGGCAACTGCGACACAGCAAGCGACGGTACTGCGAGGATAATAATCTCTCTTTTCACCGCTGCGAACAATCCATATTTCACAGACGTGACGAAGAAGGCAGGTTATCTTAATCTTGCGAAACAGCTTGCTATAGATATGTTATACTATGAGGTTGACAGGACATGTAGGCCAAGCGATCTTGGATATGGTGATATCTGCAATTGGCTAGCTGCAGGAAGCGAAGCGAAACGTGGCGGTCTTTCATCATTTGATTACGCATATACTGGCTATTACCCAGATGCGATCATCGCAATGCTGATGGCTTGCACATCTACTGGCGATACGCTTTTTTGCGATGCGGCAAAAGATTTCGGCCTAAATTACCTGCAGGCAGCAAAGTTCGATGGAAGCAATTTCAGGACACCTCCAGGAAAGAGTTTCAGATGGATCAATCTTGGCGGTGTGCCAAGTGCTGAATGTACTGGCTCATGTTTCCCTGTGAAATGGGATGACGCTGATGCGCCTCGTGCCCTTGGTATCTGCCAGGCGAACTATTATGCGAAACAGATCGGTGTGGTCCTTCCAGGGATGGATGCATACTGTGGGCTTTGGGAAGAGAGATATCTGAGCGATCCGACAAAGGTGCCGCTCCAGTATTATCCTGATGGCTCTATGCAGAACTATCAAAGCGGTTATTTCGCACAGGGTCTTCAGTCACTTTCGCTGATGGATTCTGACAATAAAGTATTATATAAGTCATCGCTTGCGAACGCGCTCTCACATTTTTCGAGCGCGACGAAGACATGGGACTACACCCAGTGTTTTGGTGTGTATCATCCTGCGTTCGTGATGCGAAGTCTTGGTAGCGGTCTTGGTCGGGATCTTTTTTCGGGTGCACCAGTGAGTGTGCCGGATCCAGTCGTCCCAGATAATACACCAGTCAATGATCCCGTCAATCCACCAGCTGATACATCCGGTGGTTCATCATCAGGTACACCAGCGCCAGCCGATACACAGACATCGAAGACAATCGCAGATATGAGGGTCTCTATCGACAAAGGCACTCTCCTGTCTGATGTCACCGTTGGCACCTGCAGGACTGTCAAGTTCGATTCCGCAG
>PCVE01000114.1 GCA_002762705.1 Candidatus Woesearchaeota archaeon CG11_big_fil_rev_8_21_14_0_20_43_8
GGTCGCGAGTTCAATTCTCGCCGAGGGCTTAATTTCTTACTATTACTACGCACCACACATATTGTTTCGGTTTTGTAATCTTGTATCCATTAACGAAATTCAAGTGTAATTTTATTACGGATGCTTGTTTGCTATGCAATTCACTTTCAGAATAGGCTTTAAATCCACTTCTACGCCCACAAATTAAGGAATTGAACATATTGTCTAATTCTTACCTGCAAGCATTGGACAGAATGAACGTATCCTCAACGACTTCTGCCGCACTGATCGACTTCCAAACGCATTGTCATGCACCGGAATGTTTCCGAAATTATACCAAAAACAGTATAAAATACAAAAATTTAAATAGTAATATACCATAATTAGTACAAAAAATAGCCAAAAATGGTAACTTATAAAGAATTATTGCAAAAACAGCTTGTCAAGAAACTTGAAAAAGTAGAGAAAGAAAAATATGTACTTTTCCACTTAGATAATTACAAAATAGATCTAGATAGTTCTGAACCCTTTATGCGATTAGGCAATCCAAAATATACTGTTATCGCAGGTTATTATGCTATGCTGAATGCCACATTATGGAATTTCGCAAAACATTTCAATCTGAAGATGAGTGAAAAAGATATTGGGGTACATACCAATTGCCTCATTGTTTTAGACGAAGTTGTGAAAGACAAGAAACGAAAAGAGCAGATCATCAGATTATTAGAAGAAGCAAAAGTCGAGTTCAACTCGTTCACAATCTTGAAGAAAAATTCTGAAGAGACATTGCCCTTGATGCTTAGACATTGCGCAGAAAAGAGAAAGAAATACATATATTATTCTACGGAACGTAATCTACCAAAATCCGATGACAGGCTTAATGAAGCAAAGAACTTTATAGGTACTGTTGTAAAACCATATGTCTCAATGATGGAGAAGCTAAAATGTTAATCGAACCCATATTAGGATACAAGTCGTCTCTGAGAGTGCTTTCTTTGCTGTTTGAGACACCAAGAAGACTAGTCAGTAGAAAAGATTTATTTGAATTCACAAAACTAGGCAATGCACCACTTAGCAAAGCCCTATCTAGACTAGTGAAGGCACAGATGATTTTTCTTGAAAAAAAAGGGAAAAAAGAGTTTTATCGTGTCAATTTGGACAACCATTACTCGATGCTGATCAAAAAAGCATGGGAAAATGAAAGGATGTCCGTCCGACAACTGGACTATGACATAAAGATAATTGTCTCAGAATTCATACGACAGATATTGGACGTATCAGAAGTCAAAAGGATCATACTCTTTGGGTCATGGGCAAAGGGTACTGCTTCTATCAACTCGGATATTGACCTTGCATTGATATATAAAAATGAGACAACATCAGAAATAGAAACCACAAGGATTGTCAAACGGCTTGAAAAGCAATTTGGTAAGGAGATCCAGGTACACTATATGAGCGAAAGATCATTAGATAGCAAGAATAAGTTGGCTCTTGAGATCAACAGTGACGGTATTGATCTGCTATGATGCTCGCTCTGCCAGACCCGACTCTCTTACATGGACCTTCGACCTGCAGAAAAATAAGTTCAGAGAACTTTTCTCTGTGATGGATCTTTTTGAACCATTGGACATCAGGTTTATAAGGCCAAACACACCCCTTCAACATATGAATATATTAGCGATCGGTAATGAGAAAGAGTTCTTGGAATATTGTAAAGACAGAGATATCACCCCGATCATATTCCCAGAAGAGCTGGAATTCAATGACAACAAGAACAAAGGATATCACTTTGTCTATGAGAAGCGATTGCATGGATGGGTAGACATCCAGGATATAACCGAACCTGCTATAATCCTGCTTGGTAGCGGAAACCACCATTACATATCACATTCAATACTTCGAAAAATCATAGATAAACAACATGATGGATACACACTGATCCTGATTGACAACCATCCAGACTGCGAAGATATCAACATCAAAGATCCAAAAGGAGATTATCCGATCAATTGCGCGACACATGTCCGTGAGACATTGAGAAAGGGAAAACTAGTGGAAGTCATCCATATCTACAGAAAAGAACTGGCAAACGCAGATTGGTATGATACAAAGCTGAACAAAAGAACATACAAAGAAGCGACAGGAGAAGAACAAGCGACCATATTCAATGAACAGATGATAGACACAATACTTGCTAATATATTTGACGAAGTATATCTTTCGATAGACATCGATGCATTATCTCATGATGATGTAGACATTGAACAATATCAAGTCTATGACCAAGGCCAAATGCGGCTGGATGAATTATTATTGATATTAAGAAAGATAAAAAAATTAAAACAGATCATAGGGATCGATATCTGTGGAATGTCAGAAGACAAAAGAGCTGAATCGGTATATGATGCTATCATTGAAGTGTTGAGATAAAGATCTATATCCCATAAACCACGGGAAAGCTTGACTTCTGCGACAAATAATTACAGTCAAGAATATTTAATCATCGCCATACAAAGATTAATAAAGCATACCAGAACCACCAACCCCATATGGCTGATATAATCGATAGGAAAGAATATCTTACCGCACCACTCATCAGATACGTCCATACGTCAACTAAAAAGCAGATCAGAAAATTCGATCGCTGGATGAATGTGGAATGGTGTGATGATGGAATCTCAAAGCAATTCCCTTTGGCGACTTTCGGCGCATCCTATTGCTGTGTGATCGCAGTGCGGGGCGGAAAGCAGTATGGCCTTATCCATCTGATGTCGCGTGATGATATCTATGAAATGACTCCTGAATTTGTCAATGGGTTCCGTGCAAAAAATCTCCAGGCTGTTCTGGTCGCTGGCATAAGGCAGAGCGATCTTGAAATAGCTGCTGGAGACATGGACATCATAGCTAAAGTATTCGACCCAAAAAAAATGATCGAAAAGGATGTGGTGATTGATCCGTCCAATAATTGCATATTCATACATAGATACCGACAAAAAACACAAATTATACCATTCAAGTAAACCCAATGACTTTTTTGTTATCAGGACTATGTCAATTCCAGGAGAATTACTGATTCTTGAAAATAGGGAGATTGATAAGAAATAAATCATAAAAACACAACAGTGTCAATCGAAAACGACCACCCCAGGTCACAGACCAGTGGCATAATTCGCAAAGCGAATTATAAGTTTGCTTAAAACTGCAAAGCAGTTTTAAATTCTGCTAAAGCAGAATTTAGCAAACTTAGCTCCGCTTCGCTCCGGGTCGTTTTCTCGGACCCTTGCATTTCCACTAAATCACCACTCTTCAATAGACGAGTGGAAATGCAAGAGTATAGAATCACCCTAAAGGATACGTTTATATATCAGACCACCTAAAAATATCTCTTAGAGGTGAACCCACTTGATAAAAAGAGGTTTTGTCATTCTGTTCTCGATAATTATAATAATCGCTGTCTTTTCTTTATCTTCATACGCTGCTGGCCTTCCAGACATTATGTCTAGTGTCCAGAAAAGGACAGCCGAATATGATTCTGGAAAGACAGACATCGCGCAGATGCTTGTGATGATAGAACATGACGTGAAAAAAGTCTACTCAGAGCTTGAGAGAAATACACCTGACAAACACCTTGATGGGTTCTCTGAATCTGATTTTGATAGCGCCTTTGGAAAAAAAGATAATGTGTTCTTTTATACAAAAGATTTTGGTGTTATGCTTGAAAATTATAACGGTGGTGAAGGAAACACTCTTCTGATAAATATTGTCCCAAGCAATAAAAAGATAGACATAGCTATTGATGAGGCAAGAAATGATTATGTGAATAAAATGATGAATGACACGGCATCCAAAAATGCAGATCTTGATGCAAAAGCTGATAAGAAACAATCAGAAATTGATGCAATCCAGAAAAAGATAGATTCTGATGACGAACTGCCGGCCATAATGAACGATACCACTGCATTAGATGATCAGATCAAAATATTAATTGACGAAAAGAATAACTTGCTTGATCAGAAGAAAGAAAAAGGAGATTTCCATCCGGATGACGATGTTATTGACGCAGAAAGCATAAGGTGCAAAAACCGCTTTGAAGAGACTCTTAAGATAAGAAAACTATTTGAAAAAGCGCTGCCAGATTTTCCAAGTTGGTACTTCAAGCTTTTAAGAAGCGATCTTGATACCTATTTCAATGCAGCATCTGGCGCAGAATTTATGATGCTTAAAGTCATGGAGAATGGAAGAAGTCTAAAGGAGGATATGAAGTGCTTTGGAAAAGAGGACTGGTCGGGTGTAAGCAAAATAACCATCAATCATGAAAAAGAAACAGAAGAATTTTTCAAAGTCTGGGAAGAAGAAAATGTAAAAGGATACTGGACCACATATTATCAGTATTATTTCATGCCGAGTAAAACCATGATGCGAGAGATCATCCAGAAAAAGATCGATAATCCATCAGTCTCATCTAGCAGCGGACAAGGTGCCAACGAAAAAATAAAAAGTATAAAAAAGCTCGCTGATAGTTATGATGGTTCATTCGATGTGCAGATAAGGATATATGATTCTGATAAAGATCTGCTGAACAAACAAGTGACCATTAATCCAACAGTTATCCTTAGTTCCAAAAGTGTACATGGCAACCAAACCAAAATGGATCTTGATTTAGAGATCGATTACGATATCATGTATGAATTTATGCGGTATTCCATAATCGATCTCGAAGGAGATGACGTACATAAACCAGACTGGGTAGAGAAAAGTGTATCGAGTAGCAATGCCTGGGAAACATTCGGTGTTATCTCAAAGGGATTCAGCACTTGGATTAAAGGAGTCAAAGTACGACCGATATATGAGGTTCCAAAGCTTCTTCTGAATCTTAGGAATATAATCGAAATTTTTGGGGATTGATCTTTTTTATATGGTAGATTACCTCAGAAAGAGTAGTAACATAGAAATCTTTAAATCCATGTGATGACATATGATATCCGAAATGACCGACTATGATTATAACGAAGTCAAGCTAACATGCTCAGTATGCGGAAGAGAAGTCACCACAATCGTCTTTGGAGAGCCAGATCCAGACAGTTATATCTGCCAGCAGTGCGAGATGGAACTCGAACAGGACATGGATGACGATTGACACGGAAATAATCGCAGAAAACCACAGATTTAAAACCGTCTGATCCTTGCTATTTTCTGACTGATTTAATCACAGACATAAAAATGCTAAATAAAATAAAGAGACATCTCAAAGAAGTCATGGCAGTCAAGACTTCTCCACATTCCATCGCGTCAGGTTTCGCGATTGGGACATTCATATCCATATTGCCCCGACACCCGACTTGAACATCATCATCGGCCTTCTTCTCACCGGTAAAGATAAGTGTACCTGGCGGAAGACCGGCTTTCTTAGATCGCTTATGGACATGGTTCGCCATACGTAATATCCTTGCAGAAGATTATATAAACGTTTCTCAATTAAGTCTACCTGAGATGGGAATCAGAACGTTTTTTGCCGAATTGACAAAGATAATAGTCATAGCCACAGTGGTCATGACCCTGATGATCCTCGTGATAGCCATCAATTCCGTCCTTGTCCCAAAGTATTCTATAGAGAAAGCGCAAGGGATAACTGAAAAATTCATCATGACATACACGCAGTACGGAAGCGATCTTGAGCTTATCGAGTCTGACGCGCTGCAATGCGAGAATTGTTTCATCTTCTTGCATAGATTCAGTTCATCTTCAGAAAACAAGACATCACATACTTCATCAGTGGTCGTGCAGAAGAATGAAGTCATCCAGGCAATAATCGATAATACGTGGGATGAACTCTCACAGAAGGAGATCAAAGACGATGGAGAATCGAAGATCGCAGCATATTACTGCACTGATATCTGTCCTGAAAAGAATGTGACTGTGTGCGGCTCGGATAGAAAAGACCATAAAAGCCCTTGCGAAGCCTGCAAGCAAGAGGATGTGAGATGGTATGTGATGGGAGAATGCGCCAAAGGCTCGATGTCGAAAGCCATCGATGACATCCGTGAAGGAAAGATAAGCAAAGAGAGCGCAGCAGTGATATTTCTGATTGCGTCATGACGCAAAAGAGCGTCAGAGTATCTTATTTAGATTAAGGCAACATTCCGATGATCTCATGATACCACTTCACTTCTTGAATTTGGAATCAGCCAGGATCACTGATACTTTTTTTGAATATATTATACACGATGATTACACACATGATTCCCATGATATTGCTCATCATATCTGTCATTGAATCTTCCCAAGGTCCAAAACCAGGGTCAGAATCACCATCACCAAACTGGAGCCAACCATTGCCATAATCAAGATATACATAGCCTATATATTCAGTGATCTCTATCATAGCCCCAACGCCAAGCATGGCAAGAAGCAATGGTAATATCGCCTTTGCAGGTACGCGCCCTTTAAAGTATATCAAGATTACACCCAGAGTAAAAAAGAAAAATCCAAAAAAATGAACTAACAGGTCGTAATTCTGCAATGAATATAAAGTGAAAGTTTTTCCTCCCAAATAAATAGGAAGCGTCCCGATGGCATTAAGTAATATGCTGAACCCAAAAGCCCACACAGATCTGACTGGTATTTCTGTCCTGATAATGAACAATAGCAAGAGTAAGGCAATCGGTGTCAGG
>PCVE01000070.1:0-15448 GCA_002762705.1 Candidatus Woesearchaeota archaeon CG11_big_fil_rev_8_21_14_0_20_43_8
TTTCGTTTAATTTGTACATAAGAACCACCGAGAAGGGGGTTCTTCGATTATATATAAAGATGAAGAAATGTTACCCACTTATGTGACTAAACAAATCGGGTCTGGTTCCGAAAGGTTTATATACTCCTATTTTAATAATTTTCATAAGGTAGCCTTATGTGCTATAAAAGGCAATCCTTCACAGCAAAAGTGATTAGTGTTTTTTGGGGGATGTAACTTAGCGATATGCTATGCATCTACTAGGGATAGTCACTAATGGGGAAAAAAGAGGTTGAATAAATAATGCGGAAACTACTGCTTATTTTCGCAGTGATGCTTATCATAGTATTACCAATCGCTATGGCTGATATCATAGTGTTCACTACTTATGATACACGTACTACGCTTGATAAAGGCCATCTCAAGATAGAAAGAGATGTCGTTCTGAAGAATGTAGGGGGAGCGCCAATCATCCCTGGTGAGCTCCATTTCAAGCTACGTGAGATAACTTCTAAAGGGACTTATGGCCCAGCTGTGAAAAATCTAGAAGCACATGATCAATATAGCACAGAACTTAGGACAAATGTGATACAGACAGACAAGCAGACCGATCTGATCATAAGTGTCTGGAACCCATTGCTGCCTGAATTCAGTTTTCCATTGACTATGTCTTATGAACTTGATTTTGAACCACGTGGTATACTCTTCTATGAGATCAATGTCCCGATGGAAGAGACGACTATCCCGATACAATCAGTCACAAATAAATTCATGATCCCAAAAAGTTATAGCATCACCTATGCAAAAGACGCGAGTATCGAGAAAGATGATGAGTTCGATGTGGTCACATGGACGGGTAGATCCATCATGAACATCGAATATTCTCGTATACCACTGCCGAAACTTCCGGTCAGGGGCGTCAATCTCTTTTGGGTCTCGCTTATATTATTGCTTCTGATTCCATTTGCTGTGAGAATCATCAAGGCAGTCAGGGCCAGATAGTGTGTGGGGTTTTTGGAAGAAGCCGAATCAAGAGGTCGATCAATATTTGGAACACTATCCTGACAATCATTAGGAGACGAATTTTTCTGTTATGTCTCTTGTTAGTGCTGATTCCATCTGTTCTTGGAGCAGCGAATCAGGCGGCGATAAGTGTCTCGATAGATGAGAAAGGCAAAGTCATCGACTATCTTGACAATTATTTCATAACGAGTGTCTTTGGCACTATCACAATCTCAAATCCATCTAATGTGTGGGTGTATTCTTTTCTTGTGCCGCTGGAACTGAATTCTCTTACAATCATCGAGAGATCAAATCCAAAGTATATCACAGATACTAATCATATCCTGATCCCTGAGCTAGATTCACAGAATGATATTGTCATAGAATACGCGATACTTGGCATAAATCCAGTCAATCCAGTCGTGAATAATAAGAGTGTCTTATATTCATCGATCAATATGGACGGCATACGATATTTCTCTAAGTTGAGGGAGCAATTGCTGAAATCAGAAGTCGAGAATAGTTCAAACCAGCCGAACGCGCGGCTTGTCTCGGTGCACGTAGATAATCCGACTGATTTCGAATATATAATCCACAAGCTTGATGTGATAAAGACAACTGACTTAAATCCTAATGTTGAGATGAACAAGTGGAGTTTTCCAGCAAGCGGTGAGAGCAACATCATATCTCCGCATGCAGTCTATGTGGTTGATATCTATGATACTGATGCAGCTGAAGGAGAAGTATATTGGATGTCTACAGATATCGATATCCGGACAACAGTGGTATATGATTTCTCAGATGTCCAGCAGAATTCGATGCCTGATGAGAAAGATTTCTTTGTGGAAGCGCCTGTCACTGTCGAACGTGAGCTGCAGGAACTGGTTGATCGCTCGAATATAGATCTTATCGCGAGGAAGACAATAAGCAAAAACGTGGTGTTTCCAGATGATATCCTCAATGTGAGTATCATTGTCGACAATATTGGTTCATCATCACAGAGCATCAGCATAACAGATCCTATCCCAGATGGTTTCAAGATCGTCAGTGTGGATGCAGGCGGATCAGTGTCCGGAGACAATATCATCTGGACCGATAAGCGAGTCAGTCCAAAGAATTCACGCTGGGTTTCGTATTCAATGAAGTTTGTCGATACAGACGCAGTAGGTATGATGTATCTAGGCAGCGCAGTGATAAAGTCGACCAACAAGACGATCTATACTTCAAAAGTCCCTGTGATCCGGAAATATCAACCAAAACAAGTTCTATATCTTCAGAAAAGGCTTAATTTCAAAGGTTCTGATGAGGTCGAAGTCACCATCACATTGCAGAACCTTGGCGAGTCTGACATAGAGAATCTCTTGCTTCGGGAGTTCCTCGAAGATTATGATGAATTTCGGGAGATCTCGTTCCTTCCAAGAGAGAAAGGGCTTTGGGAGATAGCGAAGATAGAGAAAGGAGATTCCTGGAGTGTATCTTATGTGACAAGCGAGACTGCCAAACTAAATACTCTGCCAGATGTGTTCGGAGTCGAAAAGGCGACTGTGACAAAATCGATCATGCTTGTTAACACCGTCGAATATAACTTCTTTATGCAGAACATACAATGGATAGAGATATTCGGTCTTGCTGTTGTCATAATTGTGCCATTATCATATTTCGTCGTGATACGTCTATCAGGAGCTGCAGCTCCACCAAGAGGTGGTGGGACGATCCAGGCTGTGAAGACTGCGCCAGGTGTCTCTGGGAAATTGCATATAATCAAACAGGAAGTAAAGAGATAGTTCTTATGTTGGTTTCAGAATAAGGGTCTGTGGTATTTTAGATTACAGGTCTTTTTCAGTGATTATTCCTTGCTCAAGACCGATTTTTGCTATGACACCTATGGATTTTTCTTTATCTTTCTTCTTATTTTTTCTGATGTCGATGACTTCTTTTTTTTCTTCTTTCTGCTCAGCTATCCATGGTTTGTATGTGGCAGGTTCTTCAGTCAGCACTTCTGGCTTTCTTTTTTTCCTGAAAAGATCCTTGACATCTTTTATCGTGCTGCTGATTAGTTTCTTATTCTCGGGGACATCCACAATCGGTCGTTCAAGAGATATCTCTCTTAGCTGGCCGAAGCGTTTTATCAAAGTATTGAGTTTTCTTGCGCTTTCATGATTCTTGTCGACATCGATCCTGATATCACGGAGTTGTTTTGCAACTTTCTCAAGTATCTTCTGATGTGAAGAAAGATTTCCCTTGTTCCGATCTATATTGCGCTGGATTTCTTTTGTTATCTTGATGATTGTCTCTTTTTGTTCAGATTTGAAGTTCTCAGTCTGTTCAAGTGATAATGTTATCTTTTCAATGCTTTTGAATATCCGTTTTATATCATTTCCGGTTTTCTTTGAATGATCTTCCATGTCTTTTTTTGTCATCAATAGATTGGCGGTCTTTTGGAGATCATCGTTGAGATTGCTTATACTTTTCTTTGTCCGATCAGTAAGGTCTTTCATACTCATCTCAATCTTTGCCTTCGCTTCTTCGAAATGGCTGCTTCTAAGTGTGGTCTCTCGAAGTGTATCAGCGTCAAGTTTTAGATTGCTAAGCTCATTGTTCAGGCTGTTCAGATTTGTAGTGAGCGTCGTCATGTCAAGGGCCATGCCAGATATAGTCTCTTCTGTCTTTGTCTTCATGCTCTCTGCAGCGTTTCTGAACGATTCGATAGCAGAATCCATGCTTTCGGACATTTTTGACATCATCCCTTCTACATCATTCCTCGTGACTGGATCTTCACTTAAGAGTGTGATCTTATCTTTAAGAGCGATAAGCCCTTTTTCGATCTGATGATCAAAATCTTTTTTCATCTCTTTTCTAGTCACTGCGAATTCGTTCTGTATCTCATTCGCAACCATGGCAATCTCTTTTATCGAATCCTCTAACTCTTCGATCCGATCTGTGAAAGCAGCAGCTGCCTGGCTCTCGATTGATCGTATCTTTCCGATCTCATCAGCAATCATGCTCTCTGCAGCAGATCTTGTCTCGTCTATCTTGCTCTCAAGAGGCAGCAGATCATTTTTTCTTGCCGCTTCTGATAAAATCAATGCGATCTTTTTCTCTGCCTCTTTCAATTGGTTCAAAGGCGCTGATGTCTTCTTCAGCTGTGCGAGGTCAGTCGTGGCTCCTTTCAGTGATTCGATCTCTTTTGCCATAGACATGATCTGGCCTTTTATCAATTCAAAATTCTTGTTCTCGACCATACTATGCTTCGACAATTGCACTTCGGTCTCAGCGGATACTTTCTCCAGCTGTTCAGCGATATCTTTTCTTGCAATGAGAAGGTCTTGCTCTGAATTTGTGTTTCTCTGCGTGTCTATGGTCTGTCTTACTTTGTCGACTTCGCCAGAGATATCTTTTATCATCTCATGTATCCTGCCGATCTTGTCCAATGCAGTTTTGTTCTCAGTCGGTCTCTTCTCGATAGTACTCTGACGCTCATCAAGTTCAGAAAGCTTGTCAAGCGCGACTTTCATGATGCTTTTTATCTCTATCATATCATCATGGTCTTTCTCTTCTGTTATTGTCTTCGCTGAATTCTTCTTAATATTGTTTATCTGTCTTTGCAGGTCATCGATCTGTTTTTCGATGAATGCTTTTAGGATACTATTATCATTTGTGTCTTTTTGCCCTGGCAGAACCGCGACAGATTCATTTAAGAATTCAAGATCTGCTTTCATCTTTTCATCTAGTGCGTCGACACGGGTGCTAAGATCCTCAAAACCGGCCAGCATATCGTCTTTGTCCTGTTTTTTTGCCTGTGCAAGGTCGTTTTTGATAGATTTTAGGGTCTCATTGAATCTCTCTTCTTGTGAAACTATACTTTTACGTAGAAAGTCCATATCCCTTTTGATACCCGTAAAAGAGTTTTTTAGGGCCTCATTGATCTGTTCAAGAGTCATCCCGGTAAGCCCATCTGTCATGTCAGCCGATAATCTATGCCCATATATAAAGGTTCCTGTTTGGAGTCACTATGGAGTAGGTACTTCCATATATCCAAACCTATAAATCTTTTAAGATCTTCATATCTTCTGGAAATGCATATCTAATAAAGAATCGGAGATTATCAAATGAGACTGAAAGTGCTTGAACAGATCGCAGATGGTACAGAGCTTCTTGATCGATCCTTTTTTGAAGTCTTTGTCGCAGTGGAATATGGGCATCGATTCTCGTTGATAGACGACCTTGGTGATGATTACAAGGACAGGGTATTCACTGTGCATAAAGCCAGATTGTTAAAAGACGAACGTAGAAAGATATATGATCTCATAAATCATGGCATATCTGACGCTCTCACTGGATTGCTCCTGACAGACCTCTGCAACCGCGGTTATCTGGATGAAGGAAGATACAAGTTCAAATGAATTCTCTTGCCGGCCCTTACAGCTTCATAAGATAGCAAATAGTTCATATATTTTTTCTACATCTGCTTGACGAATCATTTAAATATCAATGTGAATCTACACATGTCATGAAAGTGCTCGCATTCACAGACATACATGGCAGTTCAAAAGCTATCGAGAAATTACGTATGTTGTCAAAAAGGAAAGATGTAGATGCCCTTGCATGCGCAGGTGATATAACCATCTTCGATAATAATCTTGATGTGATCCTGCATGAACTGGATTCATTCGGAAAGCCGGTCTATATGATACATGGCAATCATGAGTTTGAAGATGTGTTCTATGCGATGTGCAAACATTTCAAGAATATAATCCCAGTTCATGAAGCAGTCTATATAGATGCAAAGCACAAAATCGCTTTTTTAGGTTATGGCGGCGGCGGCTTCTCTCTTGTCGATAGACGGTTTGAGATTGTCACAAATAAACTGAAGAAGAAGATACCAAAAGACCATAAGATTTTTCTCATCACCCATGCGCCCCCTTATGGCACAAAAGTGGATAAGATCATGGACCAGCATTGTGGGAACAAATCTATCACGAATTTCATAAAGAAGACTCCTTCGGTCATCATAGCCATTTCTGGTCATCTCCACGAATGTGAAGGGCAACAGGATAGGATCGGCAAAGCAAAAGTGCTGAATCCAGGGCCTTTTGGAAAGATACTTAGTATATCTGTTTAAGACAAACGATAAAATTTCAATATCCTTCTTGTGATGATTTCTCTATTGGTTGGCTTATCTTGATATCTGTCGGATCTTCGGCGGATATGATCACTTCCTGACCAGCCAATTCCTCTGTGTATTTATCATAATCTGATATGACTTGTGTCGCGCTTCTGGTATCCATCGCACTATACCCTGCGACAAGCAATGCGACTTTACCTTTGTTTTCAAATAATCTTACCTTTGCTTTTCCGCTTTCAAAATCCTCAGCACATTTCTCCAGTGTGACTCCCATGACTTCCTGCGCAACGAGATTTGCGCAAGGGCCGCCGATGATGATCAGATTCTGTGCCCAAAGATCCTTGACCTCTTTGTCAAGTACGGCTGCGCCGATGTCTATTCGTTCAATCATCTCAGAACCAATTGGACTTCCCGGAATAGCTGTCTCAGTTGTTGTGATTGAATCTCCAAACGTGACAAATACTTGCGCTTCAAGCTGGTTCAAGACAAGTGTCAGCGCGAGATCATCAGCGTCTGTCGGAGATGAACTGTCTGTTTTCTCATATAATACACCAAATTCAGTCATACCTCTTTCAAGATCCAGATCATCAAGTGTGTGCATTTCGATATTTGACATGGCACTTACAATCGATAGATCCACTTGATTAGTACCAGATTCAGTCAGGTTCACAAAGACATATTCTGTCGGGTGTGTTGATTCATCGAATGCAAATGATGGTATCAAGAATGTTGTGATAATCGAGTCTTCAACGAGTTCCATGTTGTCTCCACTGAAACTGGCATTTGAATATCCTCCAAGATCAAAAAGGATTCCTGGTGTGACAATCGTAGCCTCTCCGCCATCTATGCTGCTGGAATGATCAAGATCGATCGCTATAGGATTTCCTGTTATGTTGCTTACCCACACTGTGTAGCTTCTGCCTGCTGTATTCAATATTCCTGTTGCGGTATTTGTGTCCTGCGTAAGCGTATCTGTGCCATAAGTCACTTCGAATTGTCCTCCGGCAAGATCTGTGAACTGGATTTCGCGATTTGAGGTGTCAATCGAGTCGTATCTTAAGACTTTTGTGATCGTGCTGATCAGGTTTCCAGAATCGCCAAGGATGAAATAATCATCTTCAGTTATCCAAAAACCGCTGTTCACATAATCTGTGCTAAGCGAAGGTGCTTCTATGAACTGCAGATCATTATCGTTGTCACCATATTTGAATCCATGGTCATCGTCATTTGAATTGTCGATGAATGGGATCTTATACATTTCGTGTCCTTGTGTCGGAAACAAAAGATCATAAGAATCATCGCCATTTGATATGATTTGCATAGGTAATTTTATCGGTTCTGACAAGCCATCATACATTATATCCCAGTCTGCATTGAGCATCCCTTCTGGCTCATCAAGATATTCTTTGATCCCATGTCCTGCTTCAATAAAGACATCACCCATCTTGGAATCTGCATGCAACCGGTATTTTATGCTGTTTATCTCTTTTTTGGTTGTTGTTATATTAGTCATATCTATTATGATTGATGCGTCTTCGATGCTTTCATCATTGACTTCTACACCATTGTACCAAGTGTTGCTTTCGTAGTTTGTGTCAGTAAGTTCAAGTTTGCTTGCGCCAAGATAGAATTCGACAATGTCGCCGCCTTCTTCTTCAGTCCCTTCATTAGGCATAATATCTCTCACACCAAGCATTGTCCCATCAGATAATGTGTCGGTCGAGCCTTCGCTAAGCTTGTCTGTGACTTCGCCATTCACGACGAATTTGACTTCATTGTTGTTGTCTGAGACAATCAAAACATTGACTTCATAATCATTTCCATTGATAGTATATGTCTTTGTCTCACTTTCAGAAAGCGTATCTGTGACTTCGCCACCAAGCAAAGTCATCTTGACTTCAAGGCCCGATAACGAAGTGCTGACAACATTGAATTTTTTTCCAAGGATGACCAGTGATTCATCTTCTATGTCAACCATGTGGCCAGTTACGACATCACTTTCAAATCCTTCTTCGAACTGAAGCTCATATTCAAATATCGTCGTGCCATCAGCGAAGTAAAGATAATCTCCGACATCTTCATTCTCATTCTCAGAATATATCACTCTGCCTGGGAAATTCGTTGTTACAGATTTGAAATTCAAGTATTGATTATAATTTGTCGCGCCCAATGCATTTGATACCGATCCACTTGCCAAAGCATCAAGATCATCTCCTGTGAATATAGCTTTGACATCTCCGATTGTCTCGTTTATCTCAAGCATATCGATGCCGCTTTCCACTTTAGCGGCGTCTCCGGAATGTATTGTTGTCACAACATTGTCATTTGATCCAAGAACAGTTGTTTTTTTTGCATCGTATTGCAGGCTTGTCGCTATATCAATCGCTCCGACAACATCGCTGCTTGCGGCCATCTCACCTACAACGATGAGTCCTTGAAATTTTCCATCTGCTATGAACTGTGATGGATATTCAGATAGATCCGCTGCTGCGATTGCTCCCATTATACTAGTCCCTATAATCATAGAACTGACACATGTACTACATACCAATTTGATTGCTTTCTTCTTGTCGATCATCATTTATCACTCCTTATATCATTAGTATAAGAAAATATTCTCGAAATTAACTAATTGTTTTATTCACTTTTTGGAGGGGATATTGTTCTCATACGAGAAAAAGAATGGTATCTTTGTGATGTCTTGTTCATTGGATGGACAAGATGGACTACATCTTGTCAACACCGATGTATTAGGGGGTGGATAGAAGTCACCAGATTCACAGGGATATTTCTTGCTTATATGCATTATTCCAAAAATATTAAAATCACAAAGATCTTAAAAGGCAGATTGAGGTGGAAAATCATGTATGATGTCATAATAATCGGGGGCGGCGCAGCTGGATTCTCTGCGGCGTTGTATGCAGTGAGGTATAATCTGAAGACATTGATAATATCAAATATCGATGGTGGACAGATAACTGAGACCACTGAGGTCGAGAACTATCCAGGTATAAAGCACATAGGCGGTCTTGAGCTCGGACAGAAGTTCAGAGAACAGTGCGAGGAGCAGGGAGCAGAGGTCGTGAATGATTTTGTGGCCAGGATAGAGAAAGGAAAGAGCGGTTTCAAGGTGCACGCAAGTAAAGTACATGAGACAAAGACAGTGATACTTGCGATGGGCTCAGAGAAGACAAAGCTCTCTGTCCCAGGTGAAGCCGAGTTCGCGTCAAAAGGTGTCAGCTACTGCGCTACCTGCGATGGAGCGTTCTTCAAGGGCAAAAGAGTAGGTGTGGTCGGCGGATCAGATTCTGCTGCAAAAAGCGCTCTTCTGCTGTCGAAATTCGCAAAGCAGGTCTTCATCATCTATCGGCGCGACAAGCTGCGTGCCGAGCCAAGGACTGTCGATTCTGTACATGCAGAAAAGAAGATAAGCATAATCTTCAAGGCAAATGTAATCGAGATCATGGGAGACAATGTCATGAATGCAGTCAAGCTTGACAGCGGGAATGTGCTTGAACTTGACGGCTTGTTCATCGAGGTTGGTTCAAAGCCAGATTCTGAGCTTGTGAAAAATCTTGGTATAGAAGTGGATAAGAGCGGATGCATAGTCGTGGATGCGGCCATGGCGACGAATGTGAAAGGCATATTTGCGGCTGGTGACATAACGACTGGTTCAAACAAGTTCCGTCAATTAATCACAGCAGCAGCAGAAGGCGCGATAGCCGCGAATTCAGCATATGGTTTTGTGACGGATGAATCTATTGAATGCTAAACATTTATAAATAGTTTTTACTTTTGTATTACTATTGCAAAAAAGAGGCTTTTTTCGATGCGGATATCCAGGATTTTCTTGACCGGGCTCATATTTCTTATAGCTATCCAAGCAGCGATAGGTGCTTGTGTCGAGCCAGCTGGCAAGATTACATCTTCTGTCACATTCTGTAAAGGGACATATGATCTTGATTCTGAGGTTGTTGTCACAGGCGTTGGTGTCGTGGTCGATTGTGATGGGGCCACTTTAAGAGGCACATCCTCATCTGCAGCTATTGTGCTAAATAGCACATTGAACGCTGTTGTCAAGAACTGTGTCATAGAAGGCGCCATGGTCGGCATCTATCTTATGTCTTCTCCATCCGCGATGATCGAATCGAATATCCTTGGAAGCAACCAACGTGGGATCTATGTGCATAAGAGCTCTCCGAATGTCCGGGTGAAGTCGAACACAATCAAGCTCTCGTCAAAAGAAGGTATAGGGATCGAGAGCAATGGCGGACTTTTTGATTCCAACACGCTTGAGGATAATTTCTATGGCCTGTATATATATAACGAATCTTCAAGCAACTATATCCGTTATAATCTGGTGACTGGGAACACATTTGGGGCATTCATCGTCGGGAAAAACAACTGGTTCGGATATAATGTCGTCGAAGGCAACGGTGATGGCGTGCGTCTTGTGTTGTCATCTGGCAATACTATCCTTGGGAATAGGATATCTGGAAACACACAGAATGGTTTGTTCTCATATATCTCGGATAAGAATACCATCACGCAGAACAACATCACAATGAATCAGAAATCTGGTGCTGTCCTTTATCGATCTACACAGAATATCATGCTGCAGAACACGATTGACAATAATCTGCTTGCTGGGCTTTTTGTCACAGATGGATCCCATAAAAATAACCTTTCTATGAACATATTCTCGAAGAATGGTCTCTATGCGATAGATGTGAACGCAAGCAACATGAATCATATCACGAAGAACACGATTGTCGGGAGTTCATTCCAGATCGAATCGAATTCAGTGAGGAGTGTTGTCTGTCCAGAGAATATCTATTCTGGCGGCGCATCTGGTCCTTCGTGTGGGACAGCGGCAAAAACTGTGAGTCCTGTGATCCCTACGCAGACGGTTGCTCCTATGGTGGCACCGATTGTAGAACCAAAGAAACAGACAGAGACACCGGATATGATAAAAGGCCAAGATCCAGGGTTCGCGTTCGATGCGACGAACAATGTGATAGAAGCAGAAGACGCAGTCTCTCAGAAGAAGACAGAAGAAGCCATCGCATCCAAGTTTCGGGATGCGATAATCAAAGAGACATCCCCTAAATCAGTCCAAACAAAGCTTTCTTCAGAAGATATCCAATCCATAATCGATAAGCTACTTGAACAGGATACTTCAAAGGACAAGGTGCTCGCGAAGAAAGAGCTGATCGAAAAGATACGAAAGACAGAGACGAAAGTTATTGTGCAGAAGAGTGTGCAGAACTACAAAGTGGATGATAAAATATATACTGTTGTCAACACGACAATACGCGTGACTGCTGATATGACAAATCTTCATGTCTACGAGAATATCCCAAAGGATTGTGCGGCTGGTGTCGAGGATATATTGTTCAACCAGGGCATAATGGCGCGGAAAGGTGTGTCTTTTAGCATCGTCGAAGGTGATCCTTTGATTGTCTGGAAGTTCGACAATGTGAAGAAAGGCGAAGAGATCTCGCTCGGTTATACTATCAAGAGCAAAATAGAACAGATGCCAAAGACGATAATATTAGAGGGTCTTGATGGCACAGTCACTGTCAAGGAGGATCTGATCTGCGACCAGGTGAATGTTCCAAAATCATTGCTGCTGGCTGATAAGATCCGCGCGTTCTCATGGTTCATACTGATCCCTATCGGACTTATCATCCTCGTGCCTGTCATGCTCGTCTATTTTACAAGAGGCGGACAGAGTAGGCAGTAGAAATCTCATCCGTCGGATTTTTCATTCTTTGACATATGGCCAGAGTAATCAAAAATCCTTATCGTCTCCTCTAGATGCATACTGGCTTTTTTCCAATGCGTCTGCGATCTTGGAGACTTCAGGATTATAAGTCCTCTCAAGGGCTGCCCGTACTTTTACGACCAAATAGAAATCCATCTTCTCATTCTTTGGATTCGTCAGCTCAAATTCGCAGACGATACCACCTTGTCCTGTGACAGATCCACCAATCGTACGTCTTAGTGAATCAGATGTTCTGCGGTCATAGTTCCTGATGGTTAGTTCTAGTCCGTTACCGTTGCTGAGATGGTATGCAGTCACTGTGGTCTCGATTGGGAAGTTTGTGTCCAATGGCACCACTGCTTCTCTGCGAAAGCGAGAGTGGTAGCTGCTATTGGTCTCATAGCGAATCTCTTTATGACAGTAATCCCTGTTCATGGTGACGCCTTCTTTTGCAAGGTTGCAGAGAAGCTCGTCGATCGGTACTTTATTTATAGATGGAAGATTGTGGCCGCGTAGGGCTGGCCCGTGGTAGTGCGTAGTTACTTGTATTGTTTCTGTGAGTTTCATTTTAATATTCGTGTGATTCCCTGGTTTTTATTTTTTTGCACTTGATTCTTTGTGATTGCCGAAATCTTTATTAACAACCCCCTTCTATGCATTACTGGGTGTTATATCCTATAAAATGCTCGAATCTATATATGCTCAATTGGGCACATTGGCGGTGCTTCTGTTCTTGTCTGGATTCTTCTCTGGCTCAGAGACTGCATTGTTCTCCATATCAAAATTCAAATTAAGAAGATATGAAGCTTCTGGTAATAAAAAAGAGCTTCTGATCGCGAAGATCATGAAGCAGCCAAGCAGTCTTATAGTCGATATCATCCTTGGAAATATTCTTGTGAATATTGCCGCGTCATCTATAGGGACAGCCTTTGCGATGAAGATATTCGCAAGCCATGGATATTCGACATCATATGGAGTGCTTGCGGCAATATTTGTGATGACGGTCCTATTATTGCTCTTTGGCGAGATAACCCCTAAGACGATAGCTGTAGGGACTCCTGAAAGCTTCGCCAAATCGACTATCCGCTTCCTGAGTGCTTTCTCATATCTCACGCTTCCAATCCGTAAAGTGCTGCTTCTGATAACCGACTGGACAATCCATTCTCTTGGCAAGCTCCTAGGCTATCCTAGCTATGTGTCGATGACAGAAGCTGAGATAAAGACAATAGTCGAAGTCTCGCAAAAAGAGGGTGTGCTTGACAAGCGTGAGAAGGAGATGATAGACAGCGTGCTCGATTTCACTGATACCCGTGTGAAAGAGATCATGACTCCACGTGTAGACATAAAAGCCATAAACCAATCATGGAACCAGAATAAAGTGCTGAAATATCTGAAGACAACGCATGCATCGAAACTGCCAGTCTATGAAGATTCAGTAGACAAGATAATCGGCGTGATATACGTAAAAGATGTTTTGCTGAACAAAGAAAAAGATTTCAAGACTTTCATCAGGCCGATTGTTTTCGTGCCTGAAACAAAGAAGATATATTATCTGTTGAATGAATTCAAGGCAAAGCGCATGAAGATCGCGATCGTTATCGATGAATATGGCGGCACTTATGGCCTTATAACTCTTGAAGATATCTTAGAAGAAATATTTGGAGAGATACATGATGAATTCGAGCTTGAAGAGCACTTGATAGATAATATCGAAAAAGGCATCTACCGGATAAAGGGTAAGACTGATATCGATGATGTCAACAAGAAACTTAATCTTAATCTGAGCACAAAAGAATCTGACACGATAAATGGCCTGATACTTGAGACTCTTGGCAGGATCCCAGTAGAAGGCGAGCTAGTATATCTTAATCGGTCAGGGTTTCGAATCGAGAAGATGGCAAAAAGAAGAGTGCTGAGCGTCATATATGACAAAAAAGTAAGGCGGAAGCCAAAAAAGAAAAAAGCGCATAAACGGGGGTTGTTCTACAGATGATCCTGTATATCTTATGCGGATTCGGGATTGTTGTCTGTTGGCTTCTCAGTATACTCTTCTCTGGTTCAGAGACTGGATTTCTGTCCCTGAACAAGATGAAACTTCGGTCGCTTGTCGAAGCCAAGAGCAAGAGAGCGCTCATCGTGAGCAGATTGCTAAAGAGCCCTGACAGGTTCCTCGCAGGGATACTTGTCGGGAACAATATAACTATCGTCACAGCTTCATCGCTCGCGACTTTCGCTTTTGTGGCTGCGTTTGGAAAGATCGGTACGACAATAGCGACCATCATGACTACAGTGGTCGTTGTATTGTTCTGTGAGATAATCCCAAAAGCACTCTTCCGGCAATATCCAGACACTCTTGCCTACAAATCAGCTGGATTGCTTGATTTTTTCCTAAAGATCCTCTCACCGATAGCAAAGGTCTTCACTGCGATAACACGTCTGTTCTCAAGACTTCTTGACATACAGGTCAAGAAAAGCAAGAGTCCATTTGTCACACGCGAAGAGGTGACGATGCTTGTGAGAGAAAGCGAGAAAGAAGGTGTAATCGAGACCCATGAAAGAGACATGATACACAGCATATTCGAGTTCAAGGACACAAAAGCCGGAGAAGTCATGGTGCCGCTGACTGATGTCGTGGCAGCAAGCACAGATGCGACACTAACAGACATAAAAGAGCTTAGCAACAAGCATGGATTCACGAGGATCCCTATATACAAAGACAGGATAGATAATATAATCGGTATAGTGAATATTTTTGATGTACTGTATAATCTGAAATCAAAGAAGTGGCAGACATTGATACGTGACATTCATTATGTCCCGACAAGCAAGAGCTGTCATTCGCTCATCAGGGTGCTACAGAAGAAGCATGAGATGATGGCAGTTGTCGTCAATGAATATGGGAGCTCGATCGGGCTTGTGACGATAGAAGATCTTATGGAAGAGATAGTCGGTGAGATATACGATGAGACAGACACGCCAGTCGAGCGTATAAAGAAGCTTGGCGACAATAATTTTCTGATAGATGGCCGGACAGAGATAGTCCTTCTGAACAAGAAGATGGACCTGTCTATACCGGAAGGAGATTATGAGACCATAAGCGGATATATATTCGATAAGATCGGCCGCATACCTGTGGAAGGCGAGAAGATACGCGAGAAAGGGTTTTCGCTCCGTGTCGAGAAGATGGACAAGAACAGGATACTTAAGGTGAAGCTGGCTCTAAGGGATAACTAGACCATTCTTGATTCAATATCTTTTATGATCGATGACATATAGATCACATGCTGCAATTTGATCTCATCACAGTCCTTTTTAGTCACTTGCTTTCCATAATAATTGATGCCGTTTCTTTTTGTCCTTATCTTCTCAAAGAATTCCCACGAAAATTCTAATCTTTTGTATTTTTTGCAAAGATGGGCGAAAAGACATTGGTGATTAGATGATTTCACTTTGTCGAATTGGATCAATGCTTCTGCGAGTGTATGCAAGACATCATAAAATAATTTAAATGCAGAGTTATAATTCTGTCTTGATAATAAAATTCTTGCAGAATCAAAATCTTCTTTTGATATATC
>PCVE01000070.1:15466-23693 GCA_002762705.1 Candidatus Woesearchaeota archaeon CG11_big_fil_rev_8_21_14_0_20_43_8
TCTCATCTGTGATGGTGCCTTTCAACAGTGTTCCTTTTATAATGTTTTTAATTAAACCTGGTCCAAGTTTTCCGAGCTCGGAATTATTCCGGACCAAGAATATCTGGATATCTCTATGAAGATATCTTTCAAATTTACCAATGTTGATTTTTGAAGGATTTCCAGATATGAAAATGTCTATGTCGCTTTCTTCAGTCCAATCTGATCTTGAGAAACTGCCAAATAAGATTATTGATTCTGTGTCCTTGAGATTTCCAAGATATGATAATAATCCGCTATCGTATAATTTTTCAAACGCGAACATTCTTTTTTTATATCTGTAATCTGAGTGTCCATGTTTGCTTATGTAAAATGGCATCTTACCATCTGTCTTGATTCGTTTTATTATGTTCTGTTTCTGGAAAATATTCAGCCATTTTGCGATCTTGCTTTTTGCGATAGGTATATTGTCTTCAAGTGCCTTGAAATGCCATTGTTTTGTTGGCTGATTGAAAAAAAGGTCTAAGATATCATTTTCTTTGCTTTGCCTGCCCATTTTAGTGCCCTTTAAGGGGAATAAATATATGTATGTTTTGTTTTTTGTTGGTTCTCAGGGATAACAAAATTCTGTTTAAACGCTCTATTCTATAGTCATATGACTTCCATCTGATTCAAAGTCATAAGAAAGTATTAATAAATGGGGCTCTTATGGAATCGACAGGTGATCATAATGACTAAAAAACTACTATTTTTGGCGTTTGTGCTGATTGGCATCATGGCGATCGCAGGCTGCGATGTGCAGCAGGCAGGCACAGACACGACACAGACAACGACGGGGACGCAGACAACAACTACGACACAGACCACGACAAGCGGGACTGGTGTGTATACTGAAGTAAGTTTCTCAGAGGACACAAAGATCGAGACCAAGGCTTTCTCTTCGGCTGCTGACGTCCTTAGTTTCATACAGGACAATCAGGGGGGGTCTTCATATCAATATAACACATTCGGCCGAAACGGCGGAGTGATGATGGAAGAGACGATGGCTGTGGATTCCGCGTCTGCACCTATGGTGGCAAAAGCCGCTGCTGGCTCTGCTGTAGATATGGATTATTCTGAGACGAACAATCAGGTATCGGGTGTCGATGAAGCAGACATAATGAAGTCTGATGGTACATACATATATACTGTATCAGAGAAGACGCTTTTCATCATCAAGGCATACCCTGGAAAAGATGCAGAGATTGTCTCTACAATCAAGCTTGATGACAGTCCTCAGGGTATTTTTGTCGATGATGATGTCCTCGCTGTGTTCGGATCGTCATATAACCAGCAGGTCTATAAGACCCTAAGCTATATACCGCGACAAGGCATGACGTTTCTGAATGTATATGACATATCTGATCGGAAGAATCCAGACCTTTTGAAGGAGTACCAGTTCGAAGGAAGCTACTTCAATGGAAGGATGGCTGATGGCTATATGTACATTCTGACAAACACAAGGCCAGAGATCCGTCCGATCCCTATGCCATATGTGTTTGAGGATTCTGTCAGATCGACTATCGCGCCGGATCACATACATTACTACAACATCAGGTATGATGATCCTATGTTTGTCAACATCCATGCGATCGACATGTCTGATCCGTCGAAGAGGAATTCTGAATCTGTTGTCGTCGAAGGCAGCCAGAACCTCTATATGTCAGAGAAGAACATCTATGTGACATACACTGAATGGATCAACGAATACGATGTCATGAGAGATGTCATGGAAGAGACGCTCGACCCGAAACTGACTGATGACGACAAGGCCCTGATAAAGAAGGTAAAAAGCGTCGATAATGATATCCTGTCAAGATCTGAGAAAGAATCTAAGATCTATCAGGTCTACATGAACTACCTGTATTCGCTTACGCAGGATGACCAGGACAGCATACAGGATGATGTCGATGCAGAGACAAAGGACAGGCTTGAAGGTTACAAGTATTTTGAATACACTGTGATCAACAAGATAAGTTTCGACAAGGGCGAAGTAAAACCTGTCGCTAACGGCAAGGTGCCTGGCAGCGTGAACAACCAGTTCTCACTAGACGAGAAAGATGATGTCCTGCGTCTGGCCACGACAGTGAACCAGCGCTGGTCAAGCTACATAAAGTCAAGCGAGAAGTCATCTAACCATGTCTTCACACTTGATAAGGGCCTATCGGTCCTGGATTCGCTTGACGACCTCGCAGAAGGCGAGAGGATATACTCGACAAGGTTCATCGATGATCGGCTCTACATGGTCACATTTCAGCAGGTCGATCCGTTCTTTGTGATCGATCTCTCTGATCCAGAGGACATAGGCGAGCTTGGACAGCTGAAGATCCCTGGATTCAGCAGATACCTGCATCCATATGACAAGGATGTCATAATCGGGATCGGTCAGGACGCGACAGAGACAGGCAGGACTAAAGGCCTGAAGATAAGCCTTTTTGACGTATCAGATGTCAAGAATCCAAAAGAGATCGCGAAATACGTGACTGACTCAAGATACGCAAGCTCGACCGCTCTGTATGAGCACAAGGCGTTCCTGTTCTCAAAAGACAAGAACCTTCTTGTGATACCGGCATATAACTACAACTACCAGGACAAGAGCGAGAACTATAACGGGGCTTTCGTGTTCGACATCGAGAAGGACAAGATAGAACTTCGTGGCTTGATAGACCATTCCTCTGGAAACACACAGAATTACTATTACAGTCCTTCTGTCGAGAGGAGCATGTATATCGAGGACCTGTTGTACACGAAGTCACCTGATTTGCTTCGTATCAATGAGCTTGATGATCTGTCTTCTGTGAAGAAGATAGACCTCGATTACAGCAATCCTGGGATTAAGGTATATTGATCTATTTTTTTGTTTTTTCTTGTGATTTTTTCTGCAAACTTATTTATATCATCTTTTTTCATATTCTAGAAAATGAAACAACTTATACTCGCTTCAGGTTCTCCAAGGCGGAAGATGTTCTTCGAGAGATTAGGGCTTGATTTTCGGCAGGTGCCTTCCCGCTATGAGGAAGACATGACTTTGGACCTGTCTCCATCAGAGTTAGTCATGGAACTTTCCAGAAGAAAAGCGTTTGAGGTTGCATCTCGTGAAGATGGTGTGGTTGTCGCATGCGATACGATGGTTTTCTTCGATGACAAGCGTCTTGGAAAGCCAAAAGACAAAGAAGATTGCATAAATATGCTGAAGATACTCTCTGGTAGGGATCATCAGGTGATCTCTGGGCTGACTGTCATGGCAGGAGACAAAGTCGTGACTGACCACGAGACGACAGAAGTGCACTTCCGGGTTCTATCAGACGAAGAGATTGAACGGTATGCAAAGACTGATGAACCGTACGACAAGGCAGGATCATACGCGATCCAGGGGTCGGCTTCTGTGTTTATCGATCATGTCAATGGCTCTTATACAAATATAGTGGGGCTGCCTGTGCCATTGCTTCTGGACATGCTGAAGAGATTTCACTGAATTCCTTTTGGCAGTGAAGTCTTCTTGCTGCGCCGTAAGGCGCGTTTTCGATATGGGGAGTCATGCGGTTTTGGAATACAAAACCTTTTAACCTCAAGGCTACATAAGCGATATAATGCTTTATCTGAAGAAGTGCAAAGCCTGTGGCAAAGAGTTCACTGCTCCGTGGATGATCGACACCTGCAGAGAATGTAAGAAGAAAAAAGACTGATCACTTATATGTTGGTTTCTTTCCAAAGAATGCGGTCCAGGCAGCGATATAGTTCTCAGTGAGCCATATCGGTCTTTCAAATGTGTATCCCCTGTCTGTATTGGATAATAAAGCTTCTCTAAGAGGGATGCCGCCGCCACCGCCGCATGTGTGCTGGATAAGCTCTCCATCTTTTTTTCTGATGTCGCATTCTATGATGTCTTCGGATGTAACATCACCGTCAGTGGTGCAATATGTCGAATTAGAGCCATGTCCGATGAATACAACATTCTGGTATTGCTCATTTGCAAGATTTTCAAGGACAGTTTCTTTTGTTGCATTGCTGACCCATTTGACCGCTCGTCCAAGCCGATGTTGTCTTGCCACGACAGGCGTGTACATGTAATGGTCGCACACTGCCGCGACCAACCCAGGATGCTTGAATTGATGGTCGAATCCGCTTGTGAACACGACAGTCTCTGGTGGTGTCTTTCTTGAGAGTCTTTTATTTTTCCACTTGTAATAAGCATTGGATATCCCTGCGAAAGGGAGTATCATAACGCCGCCAGTGAACCCGGCGATGTATTCAAGCGCCCATCTCGCTTTTCCGCCCGGAAGTCCTGGTTCCATCTTATTCTTTGTTTTTTTTCCTGTAGTTGAGCCAGAGAAAACCGCTTCCGAGCATCAAGGGCAATAGTGCCATCTCATAGGTCAGATGTGAATAGATCTTTTCTTTCGCGTTGATATATTCCTCTGAATTTTTTATCTCATCAGATTCTGTATTGTAATAATCAATCTCATCTATAAGGGCATGGCATCGGTTGTTTGTCTTGCAATTTCTGATCTTCCGTTCAAGCTTGCTTAGTTTACCTTGCATCTCAGAGACTTCATGGAATGCCGGGTCTCTGTTTGCGATGTCAACAGCGTTGATTCCATGATAGAATCCAGCACTTGATGATAGCATCAGTCCAAACAGACCAGCCTTTGCGATTATTTTATATTTGTCCATCTAGAATCACCTATTGCATGTGATTCGATCTGGATTTATAAATATTGTCACATAGGTTTAATAAAACCCATTTCACTCCCCTTGGTCATGAGACTCACATTGATCTACCCGCCATCATGCCCGCCTATAAGGCCCCCTATGGGGATAGCTGCATTGAAGTCATTTGTAGAATCAAACAGCGATGTTTCTGTCAGGTGTCTTGACCTTAACATAGCCTTCCATAGGCATTTCTTCAAAGGGGACCAAACAGACAGGAGCCACCTGATATCTCATTTCAACCAAGTGTATCAAAAGACGAACAAAGAAGTGAAAGAGAAGTTCAAAGATCGTCTGTGGGAGATACCTTTTCTTCAGGAGATGATGGACTTTATAATCGCGACAGAACCAGATATCATCGGGATATCTGTGTGTTTCAACCAGCAGTTCTTCTATGCCTGCGCATTGGCAAAAGCGATCAAGGAAAGGCTTGGGGTCAGGGTCATATTTGGTGGGAGCGCAGTTACTTCATGTACAGAGAAATATGAATCTGAATTTGATGTCGAAGTGATAGAAGGCGACGGTGGAGAGAGATTATTATCCCGGATCTCGCCTGATAGTGGGGTGACAGATCAGTGGCCGCATCCCGACTACAGTGATTTCGACCTGAAGGATTATTTTTCTATCGAGCCAGTGATCCCTCTGCAATCAAGCCGCGGCTGCTACTGGGGAAAATGCGCGTTCTGTGTGCATCATATGACTTTTGATAAGTATTGCCAAAGGCCGATCGCAGATATCTTGTCTGAGATAAGGATGCACAATGAAAATGGTGTGGAGCATTTCGCGTTTGTCGATGATATGATCTCTTCTAGAAGAGCAAAAGAGATAGCTCAAGCGATAATTAAAGAGGGTTTAAGAGTATTCTTCCAGTTCGAGACAAAACCGACAAAGGATTTTGATCGGGCTGTGTTGGATGTATTGTATGAGGCAGGATGCCGCATAATTATCTGGGGGCTCGAATCTGGTAACCAGGATACAATCGATGCCATGCAGAAAGGGCTGATCGTCTCTGATGTGCCTGGGATATTGAAGGAGAGTCATGAGACTGGTATAAAGAACTATGTCTTCATGATGTATAATTTCCCTACAGAAGACGAAACCGGATTCCAAAAGACTATCAAGTTGTTAGGGGATAATCGTGACTATATCACATTCATATCTAAATCTGAATTCGGCCTTGTGCATGGCAGCCCTATGATAAAAGAGCCGGAAAGATTTGGGATACTGGATATGGTGATGCAGAAAAGAGTCTTTTTGCCACCTGTGTACAAATTCACAAACCACAATAAAATTGCACGATTCGGGCAATATGATATGATAATCAACGCCATAAATAAAAAACAGTTCCATCTCCACTATTTCATGGATCATATGCTGGTTGAGTATGGCCGGGATGATCAGATTAAATGATGCCGCATCTTCTATAATCGACCCATTAGTCTAGCATGAAAATAATTCAAGGTAACATCGCGATTAAGAGAAGTTTTTGCGAAGCAAAAATTTGGGTGGAGAAGTCTGCAAGACTTCGGAATCTCTTAATCGCTGTTAAACTCTCCAGTTAGGGATTGAATTTTAGTGCAACGTTCCGTAGCGAAGCGGAGGAAAAATTCAAAGTTTGGGATTTGTCATTCTCAAGCACGAAGTGCCTTAAAATAAACGTTTCTAGGGCGGGAAGAAAATGCTTTATTAAATTCAAACCTCTTTTCTTATAACTCCCTTAATGATTATTAATAGTTATGTTAATAACTTTCTTCCTTATTAAACAAAAAGCCACATTACTTTAATAAGGGTTGACTTCTCTTAGAGTGGCTGTTAATTAGTGACATACCACATTAAATAAATGCATAAAATACTTATGGGGGGGGGTAAGGGGGAAGGAAAAATCTCCTGGGGAGTATAGGACAGTTCAAAATTGGATTGGACCAAGAAATTGCACTGTGCAAGAAGCTACTTTTGTACCTCCCGGTCCCGAAGATGTAAATCAATTAATGAGTGATCTCCTTTCTTATCTGAATTCTGATGATGGAATGCCTTTATTGATTAAATGTGCTTTGATGCATTATCAATTCGAAACCATTCATCCTTTCTGCGATGGAAATGGTAGAATAGGAAGGGCCTTAATAACACTCTATTTATGTAAAAAGAAGCTCATGATTAGACCTTTACTTTATTTGAGTGGTTTTTTTGAAGCCAATAAAAGAGAATATGCTTCTCTTTTGCTTAAGACAAATAAAGAGGGTAGTTTTGAAGAATGGCTAGATTTCTTTTTGGAAGCTATAACAGTACAAGCAGAAGACGCACTCCAGAGAGCTACCAAAATTCAAGAACTTAGAGAAGAATATAGAAAGATAACTCAGGATAAATTCCAAACATCAGCTCTTGCAAGACTAATTGACGAATTATTTGTGAATCCTTACATAACAATTACTAATGCAGAAAGATTATTGAAAGTAACTTATCCAACAGCAAAAAGACTTATTGAAATATTGGCCCAATTGGAAATCCTTAAATTAGCTAGCAAACAAGAAAGAAATAAAGTGTATATTGCTCATGAAATACTTAGGATAATGGAAGTTTAAATTTTCTTCCCGCCCTTTCTAAAAATAGACAAATCCTCAATTGAGTTTAACATCGGGATTTAGAGAAGTTTTGCCGTAGGCAAAATTTGGGAAACCGAAGTGCAACGAGGTTTCCTGTTAATGCCTGTTATACGCCCCGACGACCAAAGGGAGGAGAGTGCAACGTGGCTCGGAGCGAAGCGGAGAGAATTGAAAAAGTGCCCGTACTATTCAATATTCCTTTTTTTTAAGAATTCTTTTGCCAATTTTTTGGTTTTTGGGCTTGTACTATTAAGTTGATCTTCAACAAACTTAATTATTCTCTTTTTGTTTTTTATTTTATCAAAATATTCATCAAAAGCCTGAATAACATAACTTTTCATTAAATCCAAATATCTGGACTTGCTTGTTGAATCAACTTTAAGCAATTTGTTTGTAATCTTTGATTCTAAATGAGGTTTTGCATTTACAATTTTGCCTGAAGCTCCGGCAACATTTGGAGAAACAACCGGGCTTTCATGTTCAAGAAGTTTGTAAAATTGATTAAATATCTTTTCAAATTTATTCAGGTTATCTACTTTTACTACATTGGCGATTAAACAAATTGCATAATATTTATTTGAAACCTCATCTTTTTTCAACAAGTCAACAAAAATATCCCAAAATGGATAAAGTGATTTTGGATTTTTTTCACTAATTGGCAAAAGTATCTTGAATTGATTATACCTGATTTTATCATTATTAGATTGAAGTCCTTCAATTGATTCTTTGATATTAACCATGTATTTAGTTAAAGAAAAGGAATGTATAAAAAGTTTTCTTTTGGGTTAGGGCACTTTTTCAATTGTGTATAACGTTAGGGATATACGAAGTTTTTCTGGAACGAAGTGAAAGAAAAATTTGGGTGAAGCCCGAGCTGAGGGCTGAACCGTATATCCCTT
>PCVE01000070.1:23718-25326 GCA_002762705.1 Candidatus Woesearchaeota archaeon CG11_big_fil_rev_8_21_14_0_20_43_8
TTTCGTTCTCAATTATTAGATAGGCTTTCCTTATTAATAATAAATTTGATTTTTTCTGTTTTGAAAAATGAAAGAGGGGTTAGGGGTGAATTTCATTTTTCAAAACTCCTTTTTTCTTAAATATAATTTGTCCAATAATCAAAAATACAATCGCAACAGGCAAAGTAATTATAGAACTATCAGGATTAAAGTTTCCAGTTACAACCAATAGTATTAAACTAATTAACCCTGCCAACATACTCATAAACACAGCATTGTTCTTTATTTTCCAAAAGAAAGAAGCAGCAAGTGAAGGAGAAACCGCCAATGATAAACTCACTATCCCGAATACAATTGTAAGAATATTTGAAAAGAAAATTGCAATTAGAGCAGATATTATTGCCAACACTAAGATATACTTACGGATATTTTTTGCGAGTGCATCATCGCTTGTGTCAGTCTTTTTTTGTAAAAAATCTTTTGAAATGCTGGAAGATAAATAAAATAATTCGGTATCTATCGTGGACATAATTGCAGCCAAAACAAAAATGATTGCAATTCCCATAAGCGGTAAAGGGATAAGGTGAAACAGTCCATAATATAATGCTTCTTCTGATTTGATAGTCGGAAAATTATTTTTGGCAGCCATGCCAATAACTGTTAAAACTGTTCCGAAAATAAAAAATAAAATGGCCGATATAAATGAAGCATTTCTTGCAGTTTTTATGTCTTTTGCGGAGAACACTCTTTGCCAAATATCTGCACCACTTAAAACAGCAAAAGTGCCAAGTAGTAAAAATATTATTATATAAGAACCGCCGACAGAACTGATATCGACTTGCTCAGGGGTATAGTCACCAATATTAATAACAAAAAGAATTGAGCCAAAAACAATAGCCATGATAAAAAATTGTAGCAAGTCTGTTTTAATGACTGCTTTAAATCCGCCAAGAACAAGGTAAACTAATACTCCGACCATCATAAGTAAAACTGCAGCAGAATAATTAATTCCTAGCAAAGGAGAGAACAAACTACCTGCGGCAATAAATTGTCCAACTAAGAGAAAAAATAATGCGGTAAAAATAATTACGGCTGATAGTATTTTGTTTTTATAATCAAATTTTTCTGCAAAATAATCTGCGAGTGTTAGAAAGTTTTTTTCTGTGGCGATTTTTTTTACTTTACCTACACATAAACCTAAAAATACCATTCCTAATGCAAAACCTGCGAAGTACCAAGCAGCGGCAATTCCCATTTCAAAACCTAAGGTTGCCTGTGCGACTAAAATCATACCGCCCATGACTGCAACAATAGAAGCGGTTGTTTGTAATAAACCTACTTTCCTGTCAGCGTTTAAATATTCTCTGACACTTTCTCTTTTTTTAACCCAAAAACCAATCGCAAAAACGATTAAAAAATAGGCTGCGATTAAAGTTAAATTGCCTGTTGATAGTTCCATATTTTTATTATAAATGATTAAGGTTTATAAATAAATCGTTTTCTGTAGCGGAGCGAAGGAAAACACAATATTATCCCCCTCTATAAATAAAGAAAAAATCAAATTTATTTCCTTTTCTTAGAAAGCCTATTTTTACTATACATCGAGAAAAATATTTTTTGAATTGCGTA
>PCVE01000031.1 GCA_002762705.1 Candidatus Woesearchaeota archaeon CG11_big_fil_rev_8_21_14_0_20_43_8
ATTTATAGCCCCCGAGAGCTAATTAGCAAAAACCGTTCTACGGAGCCCTTCTCATCGAAATGTTTATATACGCTGTTTCACCCCCATGATATCGAAAAAGAGGGTTAGGGACAGTTATATCAGGGGATTATGATGGATGGACTAAGAGATGTAAAACCAGAAGAGCGAGTGAAGGGATATCTGAAGAAGCTTGGAAAGAATCTGAAAGAGAAAGCTAAAAGAAAGCTAGAAGAGCTGACTGAAGGGATCCCTGAAGATGCCAATGCATGGCAGGTGACTGGAAGAGTGGCCGGCCGTATAAGCCATAGTGTCAAAGAAAAGACTAAAAAGGCATATCAAGATACAAAAGACCAATACAAACCAGCGACTGATGAAGAGAAGAAGTGCGCTGGTATCGAAGCATTGATCGGATCGAAGCTCCCGATCTATGTCGGAAAGACAGAGACCGTGAAATGCAAGATGTTCCTCGATGAGGTTGTCAAGATCACTATCGATGCTGTGATAAAAGCGGAAGTGATGGAAGATGTCTCTGGATATGCGATAAATTCTATGGACCAGCTGAAACGATTCTATCGGACCACAAAATTAAAAGAGCACCCTCTTCGCGCAAAAGCGATCGTGGATGAATTCACTCGATACGAGCAGAAAAAAGAGAAGAAGAAAAAACAAGATCAATTGATATATACGATACAGAAATCAAATTGGATCGGGGATGACTTAAAAGAAGAAGTGGTCAAGGCCTGCAAGGATAATGATTTCAGTGAATCAGATGAGCTGATTGGATATTTTGTTCGTTCAGATGTGACGCATGAGAATCTGATGCAGCTTGGAAGATACAAGAAAGAGCAGCAGCTCTTTGATGAAATAATGTCTTCTGATGAGATAAATGATGATTATAAACGAATCATAATCAAAACCTGCGAAGAGAAAGGTCTATGTTCATTTGATGATATCATAGGATATTTCAAGACGCAAGACACTGAGAAAGATCTTCTTGTGCAGCTTGGGAAACACAAGACAGAATATGGTGATCAAAAATGACTGAACAGGGGAAAAATGATGATCAAGATGAGATACGTAAATACCTTGAAAGCAATGTCAGTAAACAGATAAAACGGAGGGGTTATGATTTTCTCGGCAGGACAGTCGCCAAGTGGATAGGACTTCCACCTGCCGTAGGACAGGTCTGCATGTTGCAGGATCTGATTGAATTCGGCAAAGAAGGTGTGGAATATGTCGATAAAGAGAAACGGACTCAATGGCAGAGCGGCAAATGGGCAGTGACATATGCTGTCTTAGATATGATCGTCACTGATCTTGAGCATTTTCCGGCAGAACTGGAAGTGAAAGGGGTCAAATCACATCTTCTTGAACCTGTGAACGATGAAATGAATCTGATCTGGGTAGTCGAGAGCATTTATAAGAACATAAAGAAGACAGAACTTGTCGAGAAAGGATCTCTCTTAAGACCTCTCGAAGATACATTGGATATATTGAACAGAAACGAAGTTATACTCGAGAAAGATTACGAAAAAGGCCTGAAAGGAACGCTTAATAAGATCTGGGATTCAGCGCGTTCAAAAATAAAAAAAGATTATAATACATACATAAATCTGACTCCGGATGAATTCTCGACCGTCTATGATAACATCTGTGAAGTCCATAGACGCACTTTTGAGATATTCGATGCATATGCATCTGTCCTGAATCTGAAAGAAGGCACTGAAAGCACAGGCCCTCTCACTGTCCATGACATAAAAGAGATTCATAAAGCCTGCAAGATGGGCAAAAAAGTCTATGGGGTCATAAGACAAATAATCAAGAAATGAATAATCAAGATATGAAATCATATATCCTTCTTTGATTCTTTATCTGATCTAGCAGTCTGCTTTCCTTGAATAAAATCGAAGCATCGCATCCAAATCTTTTTTTGATCATGGCTTCTGAGTATTTGAGCATCCTTTCCATGTCATCGAAATCAAACGGTTCGCTTGCCAATGCTTTCTTGACTGCTTCTCGTACCACCCATACTCCAAGAGGGCAGTAATATTCATTCGTTATGAATCTGAGCACGAGCACTGAACACCGTAGTCTATCTTTCTTGAGTCTCTCAAGCAGCGGAAGCCTCGCCGCGTAGTAACCGCCTGCTGTGTTATAAGCATATTCTTTTCTTCCATTATGATCTTCATAGTCACTCACATGTCCTGGCATCCCGCCTTGATTATACACTGAACCAGATAAAGAAGTCTCAAACAATTCATATCTGAACGGACCTGGAAACATAAGTATCAGATAATAATTTCCAAGATGTCCTCCGAAGTAGGTCTTATATCCCCCTTCATTGAAATCCATTATCTCATCGATAAGCTGTTTTCCGATGATATCATCGACAGCAGTTATTGCCCAACGCGTCGGGACAAGTCTTCTCTCTGTCTTCAGGCCAAGCACGCCAGCAGTGAATATCTTGGTGATATCATATTCGTCGAATCTTCCAGATAATCTTTTGATGGCCTGGACCGCTTTTAGATCTATGTCTGATGTAACTTTGTCTATCTGTCTTGGTATATGCGGATTTTCTGTCAGTCGAGCATGTTTGAGCATACCGAAAGGACCCATGGGCGACAAGATAGCGTCGAATCTCGGATTTGTGCTTGGTGTCTTTGCGAGATTTATCTCGATATCGACTGGCCTGTCTGCCATGGCGATCTCCTGTCCCATATCAAGAAATCTGTTCTTGGTATTTCGCACATCTTTGACACTGATCCTGAACCTTGAATTGACAAGCGAGCTCCTAAGATCTATCACTCTTCCAATTCCGATCATTTGATCTGACCATCTGACTGGATCATCATAGAATGAAGCAGCGTCTGATTTTATCTCCGGGGGAGCCAAAAAACCCATATTCACATCAGGATAGCCATATCTGCCTACAAATATATTTGGAGAAGCGCATGAGAAATCTTTTTTCAAGCTATCTTTGATATTGAAGAATGCTTTTGTTTTTTTCTCTATCGGGCAGAATCTGGCCCCGCATTCAAGTCTTCCTTTGCATCTGATGCATGATCTCTTCATAAGTCAGACCTTGGTTGTCCTCAATCTGTCTATCTCTTTTTGAAGTTGGTTCGCTCTCTCAGCAAGGCTTGCGAGCTTGCTTTCCGCATTCGATCTTTCTTTACGTATATTCACATACGCAAGACCAGCGCCTGCGCCAACCGCAGATACAATCTTCAATACGCCAGGGATTCTTCTGATTGGATATGATGCGGCTCCTGTGACAGCAGCAGCGATGAGAGCCTTTGGTGAGATCTTTGACAATGCTCTTTTTCTTCTTTCTTTGACTGTGAGCGAGATATATCCTTTGCAATCTTCTGTAAGATCAAGCATTTCATCTTCCAGCCATCGTTTGCTGTCTTCCAGCTCATCATCTGAATACAATAGGCTTCTTGGATAATCATTGATGTTCGCCCTGATATCATCTACATAATCAGTCAGTTTCTTCTTCCCATCAAGAAGGCCTTTGACCCTGATATCTTCAGATGCTGCTTTCTCAAGGACCGACCACATATCATCATCTACTTTCTTGGAATATTGTTCATATGTCATGTCAGGATCGTTCTCTTCTCTGAGTCCTGCCTTGAACGACTTTTTCTTTTTCTCAAATCTGTTGAATTGTGTATATATCCCTTTCATTTTAGATGTCCCCCAAATTATCGTTATCTCGTAGTCTTGAAACTCTCGACTTTCTCAAGCAGAGCCCTTGCCTTCGTATTTGTCTCAAAATGTTTCCTGACAGGTTCGATGAGCTTCTCGATGTGGTCAGCTATTCCCATCTTCAGGTCGAATGGATGAAGTTCCCCCTTGACAAATGACTGACATAATTCATCATAAGTATTGAACAGTAGATCGCCACCATATTTTTCAGGTCTCTCCACCTTGAATGTATCGAATCTCTCAAAAACGATATATTTCGCATATTCCATCACTGGGTTCTCTTCGATTATCTTTTCTGGACAATATGCTTTCTTGAATTTCCTCTTGATCTCGTCATATGGGTCAGTCATGAATATCGCTGTGTCCGGCTTCGATTTTGACATCTTCATCGCGATCTTCTTGTCGATACCAGAGAGTTCGGTCGCAGGAGGCTGGGTCAATCCCATCAGCATATGATGATGCACTGCGACAGGTTTCTTGAATTTCAAGGCAGGCCCGATCTCTCTTGCGAGCATATTGACTTTCCGTTGGTCCATGCCAAGCTGTGCGATATCAGCTTTCAGATGGAAGATATCAGCACATTGCATGCATGGATAGAATATCTGGGCGGCTGAGAGTGATTCAGTCTCATTGCGACCCATTATCTGGGCGCACCTAGTTATCCTCTTGACTGTGTTATTGCGCGCGATCTGGATGACAAGCTTCCAATATTCTTTTTTGTCCATCTCATCAGAAGCCCATAAGAAATCCACTTTATCCACATCAAGCCCACATGCCCGCCAGACCTCGATGAAATATTCTCCAACAGTCTTTATCTTGTCCAAGTCGCCACCCATCTTATTGTTCATCCAGCCAAACCAATCTGCGACCCAGAGCTTGAACCGTACTCCGGCTTTCAGCATCTTGTTGATATTGATTGTCCTAAGAAGACCCTGTGCGATGTGGATATTGCCGCTTGGCTCGAATCCATCATAAGCTATAGGATTGTCATTCGTCTCAAGCAGGATTCGTAGATCGTCTTCTGTGATGATCTCCTCCCCTACTTGTCTCACTAGATCCAGTTTTGTCTCTATGTCCATTTTCCATCAATAGGATTAGTCCTGTATTAATAAAATTTATTGTTTGATATTACTTAAATACCAAAGAATTCTCAGATTCCGCCTAATTTCTGTTTTTTCAGGTATGAGATCGCCATTTCGACCTTCTCTTTCTCATAACCAGTCTTTATCAGAGATTCTCTTATGGTGTTGAAATCATTTCCTTGCTGAAGGCCGATATCCACCATCGAGATCAATGGATCGCTTTTTTTATATGAGATATTCAGGTCAGTAGCAGGATTGACTTTCTTGTTCTTTATGAACTCAGCATCTTCATTGATCGTCTCTTCTTTAGGCTGTCCATCGACATATATGGCTTCTAATGGTTTTTCATGTATATTTTCCTGGATCGGTTCCTTCTTTTTCTCTTTTTCTTCTTCTTCTTTTTTATAATACTTCTCAGATCCGATAGATATCTTTGGTTTATTTGAATCCGGAAGATACCCGTGTTTCCTCTTATTGAATGCTTCGCGATGCTCAAGGTTTGGTTCGAGTCTCCCCTTCAGCCTTGTAGGTGCAGGCGCTTGTTGAGCAGACTGAATGATCGTTACTTGCGTCGCGTTTGGCAAAGAGGGCATTTGATTGGTTTTTTGGGGCACTACCTGCGCGACAGGGATATCGATATGTGAAGTAGCTGGCGCTTTTGGCGGGATCTGTTCAAGCTCTTTATGTATCTGTCTTTCTTCTTCTCTCTTCAGGCTTTCAAGTTCGGCAAGCTCATTTTTGACTTCGTCCTCTTTTTGCCTTATTGATTCATCTATAGCATCTTTTCCCTGACTGATCTTTGGATTGAGCTGATCTTCAGTTCTTCCATGCCATCCTTTGACGTATTTTGCGATATTGACAAGCATCTCACGTTCCCGCATGTCTCTTTTGATCAATTCTTCTTCTTTCTCTTTAAGCTCTTTCTTGGTCTGTACAAGAGAGCTCTTCAAAGAGATGATCACCGCGGTCTCTGTACGCAAGATCTCCTTGACTTTATCTTCTGCCCTTTTCCTGATCCGGCCGGCTTCATCTTCAAGAGTCGAATACTTTTTTTCCCAGGCGATCTCTTTCTGGTAGACCAGTCTTCTTAACTTCTCAAGATAATCAGAGAATCTGATATTTTTCTGCTCAAGATCCTTATTGATACCAAAAAGTGTCCTGATCTTTGATTTGAAAGCTTCAGTCTCATTTTCACGCATGAAATTCACTTTTTCCGTCTCATGCAGTTTTTTCCGAAGATTGGTCCATTCTGTCTCTAGATATTTTATCCTATCATTCTTTGAGTCGAGTTTAGATAATAGTTCTTCAAATCTTATCCTGGATTCCTCATGGATCTTCTTATCTTCATCGAGTTTAGCGGTAAGCTGATTGATGTGTTCTGCATATTCTGAAGACTTTGTCTTCTTGATATTCAAGAGCTCTTTTAGTTTCTTTGTGTCAGATGAGAGCTCGTCACTCTTTTCAGAGAGCATCTTGTTCATCTGAAGGATGATCTGTGTCTCGTTCTTCTTCACATTCAATGCTTGGTCCAGACGGACAATCAACCGTTTTTTCTCACCCACTTCCTCACTGGCGAGACCAAGATCGACGAAAGCTTTGTCTCTTTCTATTCTCGTGTCTTCGAGGAGCTTTGAGATATTCTTGTCCCTTTCGATGAGTCTTGCGATCTCCTGCTGTCGTTCGATGCTTTTCTCATTGATCTTCGCGATCTCAGCCCTAAGCAGCGTGCTTTTGTTTTTTTCATCCACTAAAAGTCCATGGAGATCCCTCATCTTCAGGACATCTTCTCTTCTTGAGACCCTCGCATCGTGGAGTTCCTTGCTAAGTCTCTCGATTATCTTCATGAGTCTTTTTAGCCGATAGTTCTTATCATCAATGATCTCTTTTATCTGATAGATATCTGATGCATCTCTCTCGCCCTTTTTCATGAGGCGTCTGCTTATGTCAGTCGCAAGCAGGCTCTCATCTTGTTTCGCTTTGAAGGCGACATCCTTTTTTTTCAAAGTATCTTCTTTGTCTTTTAGCTTTCCGATAAGAAGGGAAAGCTCTTTTTTGAGAATCAGCGCCCTTTCCTTCTCCTGTATCAGGGATCCTTTGTATCTCGATAGCTCGTCAAGATCATTCTTATGCTTCTCATCAAGCTCTTTTAACGCCTGATACAGTTTGTCGTTCTCATCTTTGAGAGTATCGATATTATCTTCGCGTGCTTTTTGCTTTAGCACATCTATCTCTTTTCTGAGGAGAGATATCTCGTCCTCATATTCCCTGATCTTTGTGACGAGTTTTCTGTTGCTGTCGTTTAGGAGCCTGCTGGCAAGAGAGATATCTTCAAGCACTCCTTCTTCGACTGATACAACTTCCTCTTTTTTTTTGATTGACATATGAATATGAATCATGCCTTGCAAAGACCAAATTGGGAAAGCAATGCCTGGATCTGCAGGAACTCATCGCTTCCTTCGACCATCCGAAATTCGATCTCGCCGCATTTGTCTATCAGACGCATCTTTTCCCTATCATTGATATCAAGTTTCATTGTCTCTCGCTGGATCTGCTTGATAAGATCCACGCCAGAGAGCCCATAATTGAGCATTATCTTCAGGGTCTTTTTTCTCGCCTCTTCAAAATCGCCACGGACAGCGAGCGAAAGAGCCTCTGCTATCTCTTTTGGCTTAGCGATAGATGCCATCGAGAACACATTATCTTCTGTGATTGTCTTTCCAAGCGCAGCGCAGCTCTGAAGGATATTCTCGACTCTTCTGCAATCACCAGAAGATGCTTCAAAAATGGCGTCTTTCACAGTATCTGAGACGATCAGGCTCTCTCTTTCTATGATTACATCGATTATAGAAAAAATATGATCCTTCGCAAGCGGCTTGAATTTGAACACAGCGCATCGTGACTGGATTGGATCTATTATCTTGCTTGAATAATTGCAGGAAAGGATGAATCTACAGGTCTTGGTATAATTCTCCATGGTCCTTCTAAGAGCATGCTGAGCGTCTTTTGTCAAGGCATCGCATTCGTCGAGATAGATTATCTTGAATGGGAAATCGCCAAGCGTCCTTGTCCTTGCGAAATCTTTAACTTTATTCCTGACAACGTCGATCCCTCTTTCATCTGATGCATTGAGTTCTAAGAAATTGCTTCTCCATGAATCTTTGAAAAACTCATTCGCGACAACGAGAGCAGTTGTGGTCTTGCCTATACCTGCTGGTCCGGCAAACAGAAGGTGTGGCATATTTTTTGTCTGAACAAATGCTTTTATCTTGTCGATTATATCTTCTTGACCTTTTATCTCATCAAATGTCCTTGGTCTGTATTTTTCTGTCCAGATAGCATGCATACCTTGTTCATTCATCTGTTTTCCCTCCTAAATCTTCCCTTATAGCCCATTATGTGTGATAGAATTAGCTCATTTATAAATGTAATTATAGATTGTTTTTATCAAGAAGCCTTCTCAAAAATAAGAGCTCTTTTCTAGCAGGTCTTTCGATATGTTGAGTCTCGAAGGTATATCTCCCATCCTTAGGAAGCAACCCAACAAGCCTTCCATAGTCTATATCTCCCATGCCAAGGCACAGATGGTCATCAACACCGCTTGTGGCTGTGGTGTCTGAGATATGAAAATAAGTCGGTCCAAGATCGATGAAATCTCTGATCATATGATAAGGATCCTGACCAGTGGCGCATGCATGGACAAATGCATGGCTCACATCAAAACAGAACTTCATGCCCGTCTCATCCATGATCTTCCTGATATTATCTGGGTCTCTACCCATCAATAGGAAACCGCATCCAATATGAGGCATATTCTCGATATGCAAGCGCGGATCGAAATTCTCTTTCAAGAACGAGATCGAGCTTTCGATTGTGCACCTATCATTCGCTATCAGACCTGGATGGACGACAATCACATCTGAAGAGAGCCTGTCTGCGGCATCTTTGCAGCATTCCAGCGCTTTCTTGTTCAATCCGGCTAGTTTTGGATCAGCTGGATTTGTACCAAAGACACCATGCGCCATATGGATCGTGAATGGAAGGGATAGGCTTTGTTGGATCTTTTCAAGTGGTGTCAAATCCTGCTCTGGTCTTATAAGTACTTCTACAAAATCCACTGCATCACGCATCTTGCGAAGATAGGCCAGATTTTCCGAATTAAGATATATCTTGATGCCTAATTCTGCCATAAAGAACAAAGATCAAAAGAAAAATATAAATCTTTAGATAATATCTTCTTCAGCGATAACAACGAAATCCCCCACAGCGATGACTGAGCTGTATGGCACAAGTATATTTCCGCTTTTGTCCTTCTCTAGCTCAAGCTTCTCGATGTACATCGTAGGGTTCTTCACGAGCAGGTGGATAAGTTCTCCTGAACGTGTCTCAAAGATAATGTCTCCTACTTCGCCGAACTTTTTTCCAGTTTTACTCACAACAGTCTTTCCAATGAGCAATTTTGAATGATTTCTTTCTTCATCTTCCATGAAAATCTCTCCTTTAGGTCTATATCATTGACTACTACGACTAAATTCGATTAAGGGCATTTGGTATTTAAATTTTTTCGTTGATTTGGCATAATTATTTAAATATCCTTGACTCGAAAGGATGTATGATAAGACCAAATCCGATGCCGGATTCATTCATGCTTGTCGGAATGATTGGACTTTTGATAAGCTTTATCCTCACGTATTATGGATCGATAGATGTGACATATGGAGTCACATTAGGTCTTTTTTTTGGGATAATGCTATTGTCTTCTTTGATTTCTATCAGGCCTGAATTGCCAAAAAAGATATCAACTCTGAGATATAAGGCTGCGACTGATGCTATCGCCTGTGAAGTGCCTATGCCAGTGAAAACAATGAAAAAAGCGCAAAAGACGCAATCAAAGAAGAAAATCATCACCAATAGGCGTGTCTGACACGGTTAAACTTATATATGCTTATTCTTAATTAGTGATTATATGAACAATACACATCGATCATGCATCCTATTGACGGTCTTTCTTGTGGCCATCATGTTTTTTGGATGCGATGATGGAGACAAAAAAAAAGATCAGGATGCGAGTAATGATACTGCCTTCACCTTTGTTGGGAATGGCGCCAAAGAAGGAAAATTCTATTTCTTCAAGAACAGAGACATAAATAGTGTCGAAATCTATTTTTATGAACCATTCTATTTTTCTCCAAAAGTTCAAAATGTCAATCCCGGCGTGGATTATAATATCACTGATGTATCCAGTTGGGGTTTTAAAATCATACTTTCTGGTGGTGGTTTTTGGAAAGATATGCAGTTCAATGTGACTGGTATTCTTGCAGATGGCAGGGAATTCTGCTATGAAGACGATCATGGACAAGACCCCGAGAGGGGGAGCAAGGTCTATACCCTTGCGGGTATTTTTCAAGATATATGTCTAAAAGACAATGTCACACATATAGAAGAGCAATATTGCCAGAACAATACTCTTGTTTCAAAAGTGATGTTATGTGATAAGACTTGTTATTCTGATGGTGGACCAGCAGTATGCGCTAACGGTACAAATGTTGAGCAGGATTGCATAGATCCAACTTCGGGTGTAAATTATTATGAGAAAAATCATGTGATGTATAACGGTGTCAGATATGATGATTATTGCATCGGGCAGATACACGGCACCAATAAAGAGCTCACAGAATATACATGTTCAAAAAAAGATCTGGACCAAGAAAATCAATTTTGCGCGCTTGGATGTGTCAATGGAAAGTGTCTTCAGAATTCTGATTTCATCGTCCCCCAGATCACTTTTGGCGCATTAACGGATGCTAATAAAACAGGAGAATATGTGACTTTCAGACTTTTTGCGACTGATGATATAGGTCTTTATGATCTGATCTTATATGAGCAGAATTCGACAAGGAAATGGATCTTGACATATCATGAATGTGAGAATAAAAAAACATGCAATATGACCCTCAAAATGACTAATCATGATACTGGATTATATATCTATGAAGCGATAGCAAGGAATTTCTATAATAACACAGCCTATCGTAATATCACATTGAATTTTTCCAGTGATGTATCTGGTCCTGTTATCAAGATGACAGTCAATCCAGTACGTCTGAATATATCGAATTTCACATACATCAGCATCAACGTGACCGATAACAAAGGGATAAAATATCTCACTTTGGTGAAGCAGCCGATAAATTCACCGGGGATCCTTCTATCTGCTGAAGATTGCAAAGAAAAAACCACATGCTTTAGGCGATTCAAGCTTGGGATGAATGCTTCTGGATTCTACAATCTGATAGTCAATGCGGTCGATACCGACCAGAATAGCGCATCTTTGACACGTGCGATCGAAGTCCACAACGTGAATGAGACTTTTGATATCTGGAGCCCAAACGTCACATTCAGTATCGACAAGAACGACACGTATGCTGGATATTATATCACTGTCAATTACAAAGTCGTCGATGACCAGCAGCTTGGCGCTATAGGATTCTACAAGAAAACCCGAAATAACAGATGGGAGTACGTGAGCGGACTTAATTGCGGAAACAAAACTTCCTGCACTGGTGAATTCATCTACAAAAACAAAGATACTGGAAAAGTGATTTATATGGTGAATGCGACTGATTCATATGGCAATTACGAATTCAAGCAAAAGACAGTTGACTATAAGCCCGAGCTTAATGTCACGATTGGTGATATCACTGCTCCTGAGATCGCTTTGATCTCTTCTGTATATCCACAAGGGCTGATCAACAAGACATTGATAGAATATTCCGCTACTGATGTGAATGCCATAACATACATGAACCTGTATGAAGAGATTAGCGGTGAATTCAAGCTACAGAGGACAAAATTCTGCAGAAAAGAGACGACTTGCCAGGCTGAACTGCTGCATGAACCGGTCACGACAAACAGTACATTCTTAGTCATCGCAGTGGATATATATGGAAACAAAGGCGAACTCAAGAAAGTGATTTTTCCGTGATCAGCAGGATGGAAAAAAAGATTGATAAAAAATAAAAATATTATCAAAGCATTCTCAGAAACAGATCGACTACACGTGCGCTGTATCCGATCTCATTGTCATACCAAGACACGATCTTGACAAAATTTCCGTCCATGACCTTTGTCATCTTCGCATCAAATACGCTTGAATGTGTGTCTCCGATAATGTCTGTGCTTACTAGAGGATCTTCACTATACCTAAGGATACCTTTCATGTGATTCTCTGCAGCATGTTTTATCGCGCCATTGATCTCTTCTGCGCTCACTCCACGTCCAAGTTCGCAGACAAGATCGACGACTGATCCATCGGGTGTAGGGACTCTCATAGATATCCCATCAAGCCTTCCATTCAGCTCTGGAAGAACTTTGCCTACAGCAAGCGCTGCTCCTGTTGTCGTAGGTATTATATTCAAAGCCGCCGCCCGTGCTCTTCTTAGATCTGAATGAGGCAGATCAAGTATCCTCTGGTCGTTCGTGTATGAATGCACAGTCGTCATGAAACCCCTCTTGACACCGAAACTGTCGTGGAGGACCTTGACTACAGGCGCAAGGCAATTTGTAGTGCATGACGCATTGCTGATCACATGATCTTCATCTTTGTTGTAATCTCCATCATTCACACCGAGGACGATGGTCTTGATACCATCCCCTTTCCCTGGCGCAGAGATGATGACTTTTTTCGCTCCTGCTGTCAGGTGCTTCGACGCTGCTTCCTTTGTGCGGAAGAAACCAGTGCTCTCGAGGACAACTTCGACACCGAGCTCTCCCCATGGAAGCTTCTCTGGATCCCGTTCAGCAAACACTTTGACTCTTTTTCCGTCGACAATCATATTGCCATCATCAAAACTGACTTCTCCCTTGAATTTTCCATGCACAGAATCTCCCTTCAGGAGATGAGCCAGGGTCTTGTTGTCAGTCAGATCATTTATTGCGACGATCTCGATCTCTGGGATACTATGCGCAAGACGGAACACATTTCGTCCAATCCGTCCAAAACCATTGATTGCTACTTTTACCATTCTAACACCTCATCTATCTTGAAATATACAATAAGTCATTATTTATTGTTTCCTTTTTTCTTCTTGATGCTTTTCTCTTTTTCAAGGATCTTCGGCGTCGTCTTCATCACAGTGTCTGGATTCAAAGATATGCTGTCGATTCCACATTCTACGAGGAACGTCGCGAAATCTTCATAATCAGATGGCGCCTGGCCGCATATCCCGATCTTTCTCTTGTTTTTCTTTGCTGTCGCAATCACTGAGCTGATAAGTCTTTTCACAGCATCGTTCCTTTCGTCATAGAGCCTCGCGACGATCTCTGAATCTCTGTCAAGACCAAGTGTGAGCTGCGTCAGGTCATTGCTTCCTATCGAGAATCCATCAAATATCTTGCTGAACTGGTCAGCGAGAATGACATTTGAAGGTATTTCGCACATGACATAAAGCTCTAATTTGTCTTTTCCTTGTTTCAGTCCGTGCTTATTCATCTCTTTGATGACAGCTTTTCCTTCATCGACAGTCCTGCAGAAAGGAACCATGAGCTTGACATTCGTGAGTCCCATCTCTTCTCTGACCTTCCTAAAAGCCTTGCATTCAAGCGCGAATCCTTCTTTGTATTTCGGATCGTAATATCTTGATGCTCCTCTCCAGCCAATCATCGGATTGTCTTCAGTAGGTTCGAAATAACTGCCCCCGATCAGGTTCGCATATTCATTTGTCTTGAAGTCAGACATCCTGACTATCACGTCTTTTGGATAGAACGCAGCCGCTATCTTCGCGATACCATATGCCAATTGATCGACAAAGAACTGGCTCTTGTCTTTGTATCCGAAAGTCAATTCATCTATTTTATCCCTGACATCTTTGTCTTTTACCTTATTGAAATGTATAAGTGCCAAAGGATGTATCTTGATGAATGAATTGATGATGAATTCTTCTCTTGCGAGCCCGACACCATCATTAGGGATGTAGCTCTGCTCAAAAGCCTGATCTGGATCACCAAGATTCATCATGATCTTTGTCTTTGGCCTTTCCATCTTCTCGATATTGGTCTTTTTCAAGTCATATTTCAAGAGCCCTTCATAGATCTTCCCTTCTTGCCCTTCAGCGCAGCAGACTGTCACATTCTTGCTTGATTTTATTTTCTCAGTCGCGTCACCGCATCCGACGACACAAGGGATGCCAAGCTCTCTTGAGATAATCGCCGCATGACATGTCCTACCTCCTCTGTTCGTGACTATCGCACCTGCTATCTTCATTATAGGTTCCCAGTCTGGATCAGTCATGTCTGTGATAAGCACTTCTCCAGGTTTGAAGAGGTGGATATTATGAATATCCCGTATGACATGTGCTTTGCCGCTGCCGATCTTCTCACCGACACTTTTTCCGATAGCGATGACCTTGCCTCGTTCCTTCAATGAATAATTTTCGAGTATCGATTTATCTTTCTGTGAATGGACTGTCTCTGGTCTTGCCTGCACAATAAAAAGCTGGCCGCTGACACCGTCCTTGGCCCATTCCATATCCATCGGTTTAAGGAATCCAGCTTTCTTGCTGTAATGCTGTTCGATTATGCATGCCCATTTTCCAAGAGTGATTATGTCGCCGTCACTGATAGCAAATTTTCTTCTGTCTTTATCGGTCACATTCACATTCTTTGTGCTTGATCTGCCGTCATGGCTATAGATCATCTTGATATCTTTCGAACCTACTTTTTTTGAGATTATCGCTTTTTTACCTTCTTCGAGAGTAGGCTTAAAGACATAATATTCATCAGGATTCACCGCACCTTGTACCACATTCTCTCCAAGACCATAAGCTGCATTTATGAAGACGACATCCTTAAATCCGGATTCAGTGTCAATCGAGAACATGACCCCACTCGATGCCTTGTCTGACCTTACCATTTTCTGGACCGCAATCGAGAGCCCGATCGAGAAATGATCGAAGTTCTTGTCTTCTCTATATGAAATCGCGCGGTTCGTGAAAAGTGAGGCGAAGCATTTCTTGCAGGCATGGAGAAGCTCATATTCTCCATGTATGTTCAGATACGATTCCTGCTGGCCAGCGAATGATGCATCCGGTAGATCCTCTGCTGTCGCAGAGCTTCTGACAGCGACATCTGTGTTCTTGCCATATTGCTTGCATAGTTTCTTGTATGATTCGATGATGGCTTTCTTAAGCTCAAGAGGAAAATCAGCATTCAGGATCATGTGTCTTGCCGTCTGCCCATGTTTTGCGAGATTCTTCATGTTCTTGGTATCAAGATTCTTGAACATCGCCTGCATCTTTGGTCTGATCTTCGCATAATCCAGGAAATGATGATAAGCATAGCTTGTAATCGCAAAACCATTTGGTATTCTCACACCCTGGCTTGTCAGATTCTGGTACATCTCACCTAAAGAGGCATTCTTGCCGCCCACGAGCCCGACATCGTCGATGCCAACTTCATTGAACCAAAGAATGAACGCTTTTGATTTAAGGGATTTTTTATGATTTTTCAATTTAAGCACCTCTTT
>PCVE01000023.1 GCA_002762705.1 Candidatus Woesearchaeota archaeon CG11_big_fil_rev_8_21_14_0_20_43_8
TTCTATTCGGTAAAATACTGACAAGAATACTTAAGAAACCAGCAATGATTCTGAATATTTATTTCTATAAAATAACGAAACTAAAATGTAAACAATTGTCGAGAAAACACCGATTGCTATGCTTAAAAAATTTGAATTATTCTAGTAACTTTTAACCTAGTTATTCGGTTCTATTCCGCTCAATTCCTCCTCAATCCGCATGATCGGCTCTGGATCGATAGTACCCTCTTCGACATTCTCATCGTAGTATTCATGATGATCCATATCGCGGTCTTTTGTATTCCTCACAATGTCCCTAAGAAGCATCAGATAAGCATCTAATTCGTTGTTATGAAGCAGAGTCGTGAAATATCCTTCTTTTGGTCTCTTGTCTACCTTTTGGGGGGTCATATTATGTAATACCGATTAGAACATATAAAAAGCCGGTTCACTGACCGTAGGTCAGGAATGCTGTGATGCGGAATAAACGAATCAACATAAATACTAGAAAAACAGATAAATGCACATAGAATCCACACACACATTAATACTCGAAAGAAATACAAAATGGAACCACTAAGATCATATCTGACAACAACAGGATGGAAACAGGATTACGAAAAGACTAGGCCTTTGTTCAAACCAACAGGAACCTTACTTTTCTTACTTACAGGAGCATACTTTCACGCTAAAGGAATTGAATACGCATTCGATGGGGAGGTTGGTCACTCAATCCTAAATACAACTGTTGCAACACTGAATTATACTGGGGCATTCTTCCTTCTAGGGAAATACATAGATGATAAAAGGTCAAAAAACACCCGCAAAAAACAACTGGATGAAAAACAGCAGAATCTCGAAACAAAATTGAGTTAATTTTTTTTTCGGCATTATCCCGATTCATGAGTATAGCAACAAACCACCATTTTCTTATCTGATCCCGACTGAGTCGGAACCATCCCGACCTGTCAGCGATAATCCCGACAAACTAGTTCAAGGGGTTCTTCGCAGGGAAGCCCCATTCCACAACCAATGATATAGAAACGCGCATTTTTTTAGGGGTTTTCCGCATCATTCTGGGATAATCCCTGCAATCTGTTTTGGTATACATATTTGCCGACTTTTCACAGGTATTTTGATATCAAGAAAACAAAAAAACAGGCCAAATGCGGCTTATTTTCAATCAACCTGCTCAGATGCCAGAATTAGGGCATCTCAACTGATCTCATGATACATGAAAGTCTGCCTACAAGCAGAGAGAAGAAGCCTCGTATCTTTTGGTAATCCATTTCTTATCAGAAGAGCCAAAACTGAAAGTGTGTTCTCGCGATCTGTCCCATAATCATATTCATCACAAGGCCATTTTGGATTATAGTATGCCCTGCTTAAAAGCACACCGTGATTTAACACCCCGTTTCGGTTCCGGCCCGTGTAGACTAATCGAACATATTCACCAAATGGGTGGCTGCCATAACGTCTTATCGAGGCTGCATGCTGTTCACAAAAAGGACTGCCCACCAATTCTCCAGTTTCTGGATGTATTGAGAAGCGACCCAATACAAGATCTCCTTGGAATCCAGCATGATCGACTTCATACCTATCATTAGAAAGAAGCTTCAGTTTTCTCTGCTGGTTTTTTCCATCTCTGATATTCTCTTCAGCGATTTTAGGTGTAGTCCATTCATCACAGAGCCATTCGAGCCCATTGTATGTATGGCCAGAAGCCAAAAGGACTGTCATCTTTTTAGGTATAGACAATCCATAAAGCCCATGCTCATCTGGCATGATATCGTTCAATGACAAAAGCCTTTCAGCCATATCATCACAAGAGAGATCAAAATAGCCTTCAAAGTCAGGAAATTGATACGTCTTCCCATCATAGTCTGACACTATGTCGTTCATCTTATAGACCCTTCCAGCACCCATTTTCAGGATTAGAGAAATCAGATACAAAGATATAAATTTTTCTACCTATAGCCAGGGAGAAAGCATTCATAAGTATGGACTTCATGACATGCCGCAAAGCTGATATGATGATCAACCCTCCTTAAATGACCATCAGGCATCAGGCGTCCGACCTCATTTGGTAAGAAACCCTCGCCATCAGATTTCAGATATAGACCTTTCTCTTTCAGACGGAGATTTTCTGGTAAAAAAATAAGATTACAAGCAGGGATAATTTGCATGTCGACCTTTTTTTTAGGGATGCTACATGGATAATCCCTGCAGATCTGCACAGCTACATCAAACCCCCGCCAAGTAATGTAATGCGGTGCCTTACCGTGTCTGATTCCCCCCACATGATTCTTTGTACACAAAGCCATATCGCTTGTCGCTGCATTCTGTTTTGTGTATTCATCGACGTTCCCATCGATGCAGATAAATGCAGTATTATGATAATGTCTTCCGTCTTCCCAACCGATAGTACCAGGGATTATAAGCGATTCCAGACCCTCTGTCGCTTTACTGAGTGTCGTCTTGATTGCCTCTTTTTCTCGTTTAGTATAGAGCTTATTTCTCTTCAGAAAGTACCACTCAGGCGCTAGCAGAATGTCAAATTCCACCTTATCGACCACATCTAAAAGAACCCCAAGAGAATCTTCTAATTCTGTCGGAAATGTTCTGACTGGAATCATGGCTATAGTCATTGTCGCTTGCATTTTCAGGGTGATTCTAAAGGAGTTTATAAGAGTTTCTCGTCCACTGGACTCACTGGACATGGCCGACTCAAGTATATAAAGTTCCGACGTCAGTCTGTATGTTACACAAGGTGATGCAAGATGAAAGGAAACAAGATCGTGATACAAGACAGTGAAGCAGGAATTAATCCAACGTCGGAGATACTTGCGACGACTATCATGTCAAGGATGGGACTGCTGCCAAGAAAAAGAGGCTCGACTGACAAGATGCACAATGTGATGATCGCATTATATGAGGCATCGAAGAAAGCCTATAAAGAGAAAAGACCGGAGAATGCTGTGATGACCGTCGAGGAACTGTCTATCCACGCGGGCATCTCCCGTCAGACGATGTATGAGTATATCTCAAGATGGCTGGATCTTGACCTGGTAACGAAAACGTCTTATATCAAGGACAATGCAGTCATCATCGGCTATCGTCTGAACGGCGCAACACTCGAAAACGCTTTTGAGAAAGCCATGGTACGGATCAGGAACCATATGGACCTGACGATGAAGTACATCGGAGAATTGCAAAAAACGATAAAAAACGAGAAGATATCGAAAGCACAACGAAATGGGCCAGACTCTCGTCGGGAAAGTGTGGGATTTGAGGGGTGAATTTATTTTATTTTTGATTAAATGTTTTGAGCAGTTTGGATTATTCGGACTATTTTCTGATTTATGTAGTTTTTAGTCTTGATTTGTGATTCTGTAGAATCGCAAAAGCATTTTACATGGTTTGTATTCTTGTCGGGATTATGTTCGCTGTAATTTTGTTAAAGTGAGTTTTATTTTTTCAGTACGCCATACAAAAAATATATTTTCAGGTCTGATTACCCACAAAGCGCCGAAGTAAGTGCAACAAAGCGATTCTTCGCAAGAAGTCTTTAAATAATCAGACTATATCCCGAGATAAAATGGATTACAAAGAGTTCAAAGCAGCCGTCTATGCGCGCCTTGATCATGCGACAGTCGGGGTGAAAAAGATTCATAATGGTGGCAGACGAGATATATCTGATTTGGATGACCTTGCGATTAGATTGAGCCAGCATGTGCTTCAGTTGATCCCCGCCAAGATGGCATTTAGGAATATCAAAGACGTATCAATATATGGGCTATGTGTCGAATACATCACTGATTGCAACAGATGCGTCAATTACGAACCAAGTGGGGTATGGCGTATCAGCGCAAAGATGCTTGAAGATGCTGGTTATCGGGATCTTTCCGGTTCATTTATCAAAAAAGGAATGGATACGGCAATTGAGACCATGGATCGACGTATAGACCGAAAAAAGGACAAATTCTTAGATAGATTAGTCAAAATGATGAGTTAGTGTTACTCGCAGGTAACAACAAAACGAAACATTTAAATACCAATAGTACTCTGAAGTAGTAATAACAATGGGACTACTAAAAAAACTATTTGGGAGAGCAAATACCACTAATACAGAGCTTCTCTTGACAAAATACCACTACTTTAAGAGGTGACAAAATGTTTGGAACAAACTTGACATGGAAGATCATGCAGATCAAAACCGTCATGAAGACATCATTTGAGAATGTCAAAGCTGATATGAATGAGCTCAAACGATCAGTGACTGACTGGATACTGTATCTGGATGGAAACCAACGACAGCTTGAGATACGCGTCGCAGAACTTGAGAGAGAGCTACGGAAGATGAAGCGAAACAAGCAGATAATAGAAGTGTGCTAGAAAGATGAACCTTAAAAAACTGATCTACAACCTTGTCCCGACTGAGAAAGTCAGGATATGGAGCGAGAGAAAAAAGGAAGTAAAACCAGATAAGACACTTGGCAGGATAGTCGAAGCCGTATGCCTAAAAGCCATAGAATTCGGACCCAAATATGCAAAAGCAGTGAAAAGACATTCAGAATACTGCGAATTGCAAGAAGAGCTAAAAAAGAAGTATCCCTATGAAGCAGCGAGATGTCAGGCGAACCAGGCAGATTCATTCACACAATGGCTGCAATACATGGGAGAAGAGATGCCTGAATTAAAACCACGATTCTTCGAACTAAAGACCAAAGACGAGTATAGAATATCACAAGAGAACGTATTCAGATTATACAAGCACAGTATCGTCTCTGACTGCAATGATGGGCATATGCAGATAGAAGAGAGACTGCTTTATCATGATTTCTTCGAAGAGTGCGTCACGATTGGACTGAACCAAAACATACTGACTGATACACTCTATAACAGAACAGACTTTGATGACAAGAAAGGGAAATACCAAGCAGTCGGCGCAGTCACAGGCGCTACCTTTGGAATACTTACAACGTGGGACCCATTCATCGCCATATCAGGCCTATTTTTAGGCGGCATCGCAGCAGATGGATTATTTGTATATGGTCCGACAATCAAGGTGCGGTCCAGATTAAGAAAAGCATTAAAAGAGAGACGAAAAGAGGCATCCGAAGCCATCACAAGGTGCAACAGATGAAAACACACGAAAAGATATTAGGACAAATAGAACATGAAGTAAAGAAAAACATAAAAGATTACATAATAAAAAGCAAATGCGCAGGCGAATTCTACATCGAAGCACTGCCTGAAGAAATCAAAGCCAAGCGTGAAAGCAGACTTGAATCCATATTATCAAAGAACAATAAAACAGATGATGATCCAAGCTTAAAAAATGCATGCAGACAATATTTCAATGACCACATAATAATAGAACGTACATACCAAAAAGAATCAGGCAAGTTGACAGAGCTCTTTATGCCATATTCCATTATGGCAATCGGCGCTGCGACATCCGGATTCGTCCTCCATCCAAACCATGAGATAAGTTTCGCTGGAGGATTGCTAGGCGCCATCACGGCCTTTGTCGGCGCAGCTTTCAGGGCATCAACAATCCAAGACCATAAAAAAGAAAAGAAGGTTGCGACAAGATTCGCAAAGTCACAATTCTATGCGAGGGTGAAGTAATAAAAATGGACAAAAGTATGACATTACAGGAAATAGTTACTCAGGAATCATTGGGTCAGAAGATTGCAAAAGTAGCAAGAAAAATTATCATGCCGATATTATCAAAAGAACAGACAATGCTTGAGAACGCACAATTAGACGGTGATTATGTCGAGAGCTCATATAGAAACGCCATGATCCAATCAGACAATTTAGTACAGGAGATCATGAACCCACATCACAACCCACAGAAGACACTTGATCAAAAAAACATCCTATCCTTGTATATCTCTACGATAGATGTCGCGGCAGACAGGATGTGGACCATCAAAAGATGCCTTGATGCGACAGTCATGAAATTTGATAGATATAGAAAAGAGTTGTATCGACATTACACAAACCACAATGTCGTTGATAAGATAGAAAAAGCAGGCGCAAAAGCGATATTGAAGTATGCTTCAAAGCTCGTTGATGACACTGATCTTGGGCACATGACTGAAGACTTGCTTTCAGACAGAAAGGGGTTCATCTCTGGATTTAAGAGAAAAGAAACAGAGCTTCTACAATCATGTACTGACAGGATCGCTTCAGATGTCGCAAAGGAAGTCAGCAATGTTATGTTCCAGATGGGAAATCTACAGCAGATGCCTGAGTCAGAGTTGATACGATTTGCGCTCGAAGGATTCACAAACAGCTATGCTGAATGCATAAATGACACTGTGCAATTTGGACTTCTGAAAGGAGTCTTCGTGCGAGTGATGTATGAAAGCACAATACCGATGAGGCAGGTGGCATAAATTTGGACGAAGAACCATACACCCTTGTTCCAGAAGAGAGAAGACCTGGCATCGCTGATGACCTTGAAGATATCTGCCGGAATGATCCGCTTAGTTTCACAAACCTAACTCTATCTTTCAACCAGAAAGAGGATCTCAAAAGACTCACTGACAATGGGCTGATTGAAAAAGAAGTCTACATCGAAATAAACCACATAAGAGAGCAGATTGGGATTGCTCTTGGATACATAAACGCAAAGATCACATATCCAGATAGTAGAAGATTCTACAAAGAATATCAGAAACAAGTAAAATCAAAAGTCAGAAAATTGCCTTGGCGTATCGCGACAGTCGTCATTGGCGGACTTGGTGCTACTGCGGCCGCATATGTATCACACCGCATGGGACTGGAAGGACAACTGGGAATTCCATATGCAGACATTGGAATATCTGGCATCGCCGGCACATATTGCAGCTTTGCTGTCACATCCCTTGGATGGACGATGCGCGGATACAAAAAAGATGTGCTAGCTGACAAGATGATTGATCAAGGAGAATATGCATGCATTTCGCTCCAGGATAATGTCACACAATTAAAAGATATCATGATAAACACAGCGAAAAAGATGAAAGGGAAAATCGGCCTTGATCAGTACAACCACGAATTGACGATATTAGGAGAGCTAGCCAACTTCGAGTCAGTGATAAAGCAGAAAAAGATGATGATCCCAGACATAGGAGACATAAAGATAGTCGGATGATGCAGACAGATGGGAAGATACACACACGAGTTGGACAGGGAAAAAGTATACCTCAAACAATTCAGGCAGTCCTATGATCAATCGACGGTCGGACCAGGCATAGTTGATAGATATACATTGTCTGATTTTAGGGAGATAATCATATCACTTGAGAAGATACTCGCGTCTGTATACGATGGATTCCATTCTCATGAAGCAAGCATCTTCATGCCTGAACCAGACGGTGCTATGAGGGAATTCACCAAAAAGGATACGGTGACTTTGTTCAACAAAATGTCAGGATACTATGATGACAATGCCATTGATGAGGACTACCATTTTCATTACAAAGCAGATATAGGAGAGATATTTGTGCATGGTGCGGACGTGAGACGCAGCATGGATACAAATTGTATGTATGGACTTGCTGGCATCATATGTGTTGGTGCGCTTGCTGCAGTGAGATATATCCCTGGAGTCCCAGATGAATTATTGCTTGCAATCCCGGTAATCGGAGGCTATGCTGCAGTGCATGGATTTGGGATCAGGCGGAAAAGAGATGTCGAGACAAGCGGTATGACAATCGAGATTGCGCCAAACCCAATGGCTGCATCGATGAGACAGGCGATAAAACATGAGATCATCTGCCAACAGCTAGAGAAGTATGACCCAAGAAAACCAGAGAGAACATGGGCTGTTGTAGAGAACCTTGACAAGATGGTTGATGGATATCTAAGAAAGGTAGAGGGTGACAGATGAGCTTATTTGGACCAAGAAAACGTATCGACACAGACCTAACCCAGAATCGATATTCAAAAAAACAATATTCCCAGATGATGGATCGTCTTGAAGAGGATCTTAGATCATTCAGTCAAAGGCTTGAGCATAGATTCACTGCGCTTCTTGAGGATAAAAATGGTCTGAAAAGACTGGCATACAATGAACCTGATGAGGTCAGATTATATTATGCGCTTGAGAACATCGATGAGATATATGACAATAAAAAAGCGGAATTCTTACGAATAGAATTTGGCCACAGGCCTGCCGCGCTTGAAGCCTTGATAGAGAGTGGGAAACTATCAATCGATGATGTCTCACGGATTGTTCACACCTATGCGATCGATGCAGCGATAAGGCATGGCGCAAGGACGACAAAAGAGCTAGATTATCTTGTGTTATATGCAGAGAGGATGCTTGAAACACAGCAAAAACTGCAAAAAAGACAAAGAAAGGCATTAAAGGCAATCGCATTCAAATATCTACTTAGTGATAAAGGATGAACCTATATAGAGACCCAAGATCAGGATTCGATGACATCCAACAGAGAGCAGAATACACTCAGGAGGTCGATGCTGTCATCGATTCATATAGAAGATTCAAATCCAGGCTTGAACGAACGATAAGACAGTCGATCGCATATCGGGATGAACGGGTTAAGATAGAAGAAGGCGCTATCGATGGAGAAACAGAATTGATTCCTACGCATATCGAGAACTGCGAGAGGAATGTGAAAGACTTTTGTGAAGAATCATGCTATATCGACAAAGATACATTAAATGCCTATCTGAATCAGATCACTATAGATTCAATTAATGTAAACCACATTATGACAATGTATATCGGCACTGCTGTCACTTCTGCTTCACCAAAAACAGATCGCGAAACAGATGTATTAAGAGAACTTTATATCGCGCACCATGAATGCAGGATGGTGGCCGCATTCGCAAGTCCAATCAGCAGATTTTTTACGATAAGATCGCTTAGGAGAAGCAATCGGAACGCTGCGATAGAAAGACTGCTCATGAATGGTGATCAGGATGAGTGATCTGCCAACCCCTTACCGTATCCCTGACGAAGACCGCATGAGAGAGACTGCGCCACGCAGCAGGGAAGAATATCAACGCATACTCACTGAATTTAGAGGAGATTATCAGGAAAGAAAGATGGCTTTGATAAAAGAGGCAAAGCGTATTGATAGATGGGTCAGACATATGTATATAGACCGGCCATCCTTAGATCTGCGGGCAATCATAAATGACATGATGGCTGAATCGCTCATAGAGATGCTTCCAGATCAAGATGGTAAACTGAAAAAATATATCGAAAAGCGAAAAACTTTGATGTATCTCCATGAAATCATGCAGATATATGCGGACAAAAAATTATCAAAGATATGCAACCAAGAAGAGAGAGAAGCGTTGATTGCATTTGCCAAATATGAACCTGTCAATGCTCCCGTATGTTGGGATGAAGAAATCTGTGTGTATAAGACAGATATTATTTCTGCGACTCTATTCGTCCGTGCCATTGACATGCATACAATAAAAAAAGCAAGAAAGGCATCAATCAAGCAAAAACTTGAAGAGATAATCAATGCGCTTGTGCAGAGGTGCCACTGATGCTGCGCAGGATAGAAGGATGCACTGCAAGAGTGAAAGGTAGCTATATTGACTTCTATGATGCAGAAGAAAAATTCGTCGATATGAAACTTGCATGCTATTATTACGCCGAGATGCTTGTGTCAAAAGAAGGAAAACATCACATAGGCACTAAATACGTGCTCCAGCATCCGGGAGAACAAAGATTTGTGAATGATTTAGAAGGGCTTGCGGATAGGATAAGCATACTTGATTTCGCAGAAGAAAGAGTACGTAGGGGCGAATTGCCATACATCTACATGAGACTTCACGCAGTTGGAAATGTGCCGCCAAACCGAGCGAAGCAAGGCGCGATGATTCCGCCTAAGACGACCACCCACATTGACGAGGATGAGATTCAAGAATACGTCTTGATACCAAGATCGTTAGAACCAGAAGAGCACAAAGAACTCTGGAGATATATCGCGAAAAAAAGATTCAAAATAGAAAAATGATAGGTGAATGATATGTTACTGAAATCAAAATACCAATGTCTATACGCAATGATGAGAAGAAAAGAGAAAAGAGCATTGAATAAATTCTTTCTTGATTCAAGGAAATTCGGACCATATGCTCAGCAGCTTGTGCTTGGATTCTGCGAAGCGCGAAAGACAGAGGAGACAGAATTCTCTTTAGACGCAAGGAACTTATTTCGAAGAAGCATCGGGATATCTGGCGAGTTCGCTGAATATGTCGAATCATTCCTGGCTGACAAACCATGGCTGACAGAACCTACTGATGAAGATATCGAAGATTTCCATAGGAAACTCACATGGAGAGAGAAAATGAAGATGCTGCTCGCATGAAAGGAGTTTTTATAGATGAGACAGATGATTGGAATTCACCGTGTGCACTAGCACTAGTCATCAAAAAAGAATCTGACACTTTGATACACACGATAACAAAACCATATGAAAAACAGTACGCACTTCTCGTATACGAATACTAAAGCTTCTGTTTCTTCGCTTTATCAGAGATGATCGCAGAATTGCCAGAAGGATCCTCTATTATCAAAGTCAATGGTTCTTGACCCCACATGACTTTAGTGAGCTTCTTCAGATACGTCTTTGCCTTTTTCTTGGCTGCCTCATCTTCTTCACTATCGCGTGCGCTCTCAATCGCCCCTTTGATCCGTGTCAATACACCTTCCACATTAGAAATATATCCATTTGAGACAGGACCAGGATCGACAGAGATCATGCGGGGAATCTTTATTGTCGCCTCGCCGGATTTGACTATCCGAATCTTCATATCATCTTCGCATTCGATCTGTAGCGTGAATCGGGATGGTTCATGCCGTTCCGCTGGCTCGACATCTGATTTGAAATATTTGCAGTTCGAGCAAGACATAGAAAAGAGAAACACGACACCGAAGTACGGGACATCTCTTTCCTGTTCCCTGAGCGTCATTGTGTTCTTTCCACACATTGGACAAGGTTGTCCGCCCAATTCTTCAGGTTTTTGTTCTTCCATTGATATCCCGTAGGTTTGTTAGAACTAAAAAAGGCATCAAGTGATTTAAATAGTTTTCTGTGTGCGCCAAATTCGATTACACTATAGTATATCTTTCATCAAAAGATTTATATAGGCCCATTATCTCCATTTGGCAACTTTAAATTAGTGCGGAGTGGTTATAAAATGGATTGGAAAACACTTGTAGTATTGGCGATTCTTGCTATCGGAATCATAGGTTTCAATTTACACAACACGACAAAAGCAGACAAGATCACAGGAAACTCTGTCGCTGTCGATGAAGAAGTTCCAGGAGAGGAATGCACAACATGCACAAAGGCAAACCTCACATTGACAGAGATGGTGTTAAATAAATCTGAGACCATGCCGACTGGCGCTGTGAAAGAGTTCTCTGAAGAGGCCATATTGGAAGGAGAGATTGTCGTCGATGAAACCGATCTTGTGAAGCTCAAATTGAATGCGACTGATCCAGATGGGGATAAATTATACTATACGTTTTCAAGTCCGCTTGATGAGAACGGTGAATGGCAGACCAAGAATGGTGACTTTGGGTTTTACAATGTGACAATCAGCGCTTCAGATGGAGAATTCGTTGTGACAAAAGAGATTATCCTTGAAGTCAAAGCAGTCAATTTCGCCCCGGTCGTTCTGTCAGTATCAAAACAGAACAAACAATTGTCAGCCATTGAAACAGACACAATCTCTATCGATGTAGATTCTATGGATCCGGATGATGATGAGATGAGCTATGTCTGGATGCTGGACATGGAAGAGATCGGGACTGAAGAAGACTTATCATATGACCTTTCATATGACTCTGCCGGACGACACAGCCTAAGGTTGGTTGTGACTGATGGTGACAAAGAGACTGTCCTTGACTGGATATTGACGGTTGCCGATAAGAACCGGGCACCGACACTTGAGAAGTTCGATGACTTAGAAGTCGAAGAGACAGAGAGCATCCAATTGAAGCCAGTATACAGCGATCCAGACAAAGAAGATGCAGAGTCGTTGACTATCACATACAGCGAACCATTCAATGCAGATGGTTTCTGGGAGACTGATTACGAGAGCGCTGGTGGATATCCTGTGTCGATCACAGTCAGCGATGGAGAGACATCTGTCACTGAGATGCTCAAGATAATCGTGAGAAACAAGAACAGAGAACCAATCATCGCTGATATGCAAGACATAGCAGTTTATGAATCACAGAAGATCACATTGAAACCATCAGTCACTGACCCAGATGGTGACAAAGTGACTATCGAGATCTCTGATCCAATCGGGGATGATGGTATCTGGGAGACCGGATACGATGATGCTGGCGAATACAAAGTCACTGTGACTGCGAAAGATGACAAGAGTGAGACTTCAAAAAGCTTGAAGATAAAGATCACAAATGTCAATAGGGCGCCGGTCATCAGTGCTATCGAAGACTTGACAGTTACTGAGACGGACCTTGTAGATGTCGATGTAGATGCGCTTGATCCGGACGGAGATGATGTCATAGTGACTTTCTCAAGTCCACTTGATAATGAAGGCAAATGGACGACCGATTTTGACAGTGCAGGAGAATACACTGTGACAGTCACCGCAAGCGATGGTGATGAAGAATCGACGACCACATTCAAGATAACCGTCAAGAACAAGAACAGGCCGCCAGTGATCTTTGGTGTATCTAACTAAAGCTTTTCTTTTTCCTTTTTTTAGGATCAAATTTTTCAGGCAATGAAAATGATGGGTAGGAATATTGCGAGATTGATGGTTTTCTTAGTGATTCTGATATTCTGTGCTATATCCATATCAGCTACAGGATTCACTGTGACTGTGGATGAAGGCGAACTGGTCAGGCTCAATTTCAATGCCACAGATCCGGATGGAGATACGCTTGATATTGAATGCCTGCCGCCCATGGATCTTGACTGCACATGGCAGACGACATGGGGAGGAGACGAAGGCACCCATAAAGTGATCGCGATAATCTCCGATGGAGAAGATACAAGCGAGACAGAAGTCACAGTTATAGTGAATAATATCAATCGGATACCAAAACTCCTTGATGCATCTTTGGATGCGACTCTTGAAGAGACTGAACAGAACATATTCACATTCACAGCGACAGATCAAGATGATGAGGACCTGACTGTTGAATGGTTCCTCGATGACAAGAGCATCGGAAAAGAGGATCTTCTCGCAGGGAAAGGAGCATATGCCTATCAGACAGATTATGATAGTTCAGGAAGTCATGTGCTAAAAGCAGTAATCTCTGATCCGTTCGACTCTATCGAGACCAGCTGGAAGATAGATGTGAAAGATAAGAATCGTGCGCCAGAGATCAAGGTCAATGAGACTGATCTGACATTCAGAGAGACTGACACAGTAAATATCCATGTCACTGCAGATGATCCGGATGGCGATGATACGACAGTTACGATATCAGACCCTCTTGGTGATGATGGGAAATGGACAACGACTTATGATGACGAAGGGACATATGATGTCGTGATCTCTGCTACAGATGGAGATATGACGGCAACAAAGACAGTCCAAGTGACTGTGTTAAAGACCAATAGAGCACCGATCCTTGATATTCCGGAGACAAGATGGGTATCTGAAGGATCCACACTCACAGAGACATTCTCTGCAAAAGACCCAGATGGCGACAGCATCACATATACACTTGTCGGGGCGCCGGAGAATTCTATTCTTGAAAGAGATACATTCAGTTATATACCATCATATGATCTGGTGAAAAGAGGAACTCAAAAGGAATATGATATGATGCTCATCGCGACAGATGGTGATCTTTCAGCCAATGCCACGTTCAAGGTCATAGTAGACAACAAGAATCGACCGCCAGCGATAGGCCCATATACCGCAGAAAGACTTGATGAGATCACCATAAATGAAGGAGATACCATTCGATTGAGACCCACTTATTGGGATGATGATAATGATAAAGTCGATGTGCAATTCGAAGGATGGATGACTTCTGACACATATAGAACAGGATATTCAGATGTGGGAAAACACAAAGTCACAATCATTGCGACAGATGGTGAATTTGTCGTCAAACGTGATCTGTATATTATCGTCAATGAGATAAATGATCCGCCTGAACTAAATTCGATATTCGATGTTGTCGTCGAAGAAGGCAAAGAGATCACAATCCCGATCAGATACAAAGACAAAGACAAGGTGACTTTCTCTTTATCAGGTGTCCCGGGGCAACATGAGATAAAAGACAGCAAGATAATATTGGATATGCCATTCGATGCAGTCACAATAGATAATGGAACTGATAAAGAACAATCTCTGTTCTCGATGATAACCGGCCTTTTTGGCTTCAATGAAAAGAAGACCGGAAAGATGAATACATTCAATGCGACCCTCACTGCCACAGATTCCTTTGGATCGATGACGACACAGAGATTCGCAGTCAAGGTGTTTGACATAAATCAGGCACCAGCCATCAGATCATGCCTTCCGTCAAATGATACAATAAGGATATACAAAGATGATATCATCACATTTTATTGTGATGCATATGATCCAGAAGGTGATGAACTCATTTATACTTGGAAATTTGGATTGTTCTCAAAAAAGAAAGAAGGAACTGACACACATAAACGGAAATTTACTAAATTAGGCAAGCATACGGTGACACTAAAGATCTCCGATGGCATGGCCATAGAGACGCTCAAATGGAATGTCATAGTAGATGAATTCAAAAAACCAGAGATCCAAGAGCAAAAACCAGCCATCTTAGAAGTCAAGACTAATTCTACCGTGAATAAGACCATCCCAAAAAAAGATGACAGACCTAAAGTGATCACTCTTCCAGTCGCTTAGATATATCTTGTTATCATCACAAAACATGCGCAGAGACAGATAAGAAAACA
>PCVE01000049.1 GCA_002762705.1 Candidatus Woesearchaeota archaeon CG11_big_fil_rev_8_21_14_0_20_43_8
GGTGGAGCAGGAAATAACATGGTCAACTGGCTGCACAAAAAAGGCATCGATGGCGCAAGCATCATCGCGTGCAACACAGACCAACAGCATCTTGATGTCACAACTGTAGATAATAAAATCCTGATCGGAAGGAACCTGACAAAGGGCCTTGGATGCGGCGGATACCCTAACAAAGGCGCGAGAGCAGCTGAAGAAAGCATCAACAGGATAAGAGAAGCGGTCGCTGGATGTGATATGGTCTTTGTATGCGCAGGGATGGGTGGAGGTACCGGGACTGGTGCCGCGCCAGTGATAGCGCTTGCGGCAAAAGAGACAGGATCGATTGTCATCGGCACAGTCACTATGCCATTCAAGATCGAAAGAGCAAGGATCGACAAGGCTGAGTTCGGCCTTGAACAACTCCGTGAGGTCTCAGACACTGTCATAGTGATCGATAATAATCGTCTGGTGAGCATCGCAGGAAATCTTCCTGTGCAACAGGCATTCTCGATCGCGAACGAACTCATCGCGACGATGATCAAGGGAATCGTAGAGACCATTTCGATACCGAGCCTTGTGAACCTTGACTTCGCCGATGTCAAAGCCATCATGAGCCATGGAGGTGTCGCTGCGATCGGTATAGGATCATCTGATACAAACAACAGAGTAGAAGAAGCAGTCAAAGGCGCCCTTTCGAATCCTTTGCTTGACATTGATTACAATGGCGCGACCGGTGCTATCATACATATCGCTGGCGGACCGGATCTGACACTTGATGAGATAAACAAGATCGGTGAGCTTGTCACAGATTCCATGGATGAAGACGCGAATGTCATCTGGGGAGCCAGGATCGATGAGAACAAGAAAGGTAAGGTCACAGTCATGACAATAATAACCGGAGTCAATTCACCATGGATCATCGGAAAGAGCATGGAGAAAGCCAAAAGAGAGAATGGACTTGGTTCACAACTTGGGATAAGGATGGTGGGCTGAGATGATCGAGACAGTCAATCTGACTTATCTGCTTGCCGGCGATACCATGCTCTTTTGTATAGTTTGGTTTTTGCTTTCACATCTACAGATAAAAGCAGAACGACGGGCCAGAAAAAATCTCCGACGAAAATATTTTTGGAAAGGATTCCGGGCCGCGCTTTTGGCTGCGGATGAAGAATGATTATTGCGCGAGATAGAAAGAAAAGGGGGTGATTAGTAATATGGGACAGCAGGAGGTAGCTGACTTCCTGAAGACAAAGGAGGGGGAATGGCTAACATCAAAAGAGATAGCACTGCACCTTGAGATACCGATCAAGGCCATACGTGAGAGTTTGAAGAGGCTTCGGAAGAGCAATAGGATACTCTATAAGCCAGCGAACAGAGAATACATGGACTGCGGGAAAAGACATTTTTTCCTATATAAATTTGAAGAATAGTTTTAAAAAGCATGCCTGTCTTAGAGGAGGATTTCCTCCTCTTGGTCAGCATCATTTTCATGATCGCCTGAACCGATAACCTCCGTTTTGGATGAAAGGCTTTTTTTGGGGAGATCTTGCTTTTGCGAGGTTTCCTGTGTAGAGAAAGCAGAAGATGCTTTTTCTGGCATGCTGGAAATCTCCGTGGAAGACTGAGTTTGTTCTTCCCGGATCATTTCCTTTTCCGGCTCTTTTTTTTGGACAGGACGATCGATGTCCAATCTCTTGATCTCGTCTCTTGGATTAGGATCTATATCCACTTCCTGCACCACAAATTCTGTGCGTTGGAACATCACATTCTTAGTAGTCCTGCCTGAGAGGAGCACGTGACTTCCAAGTATGTCTTTTACCATGTCTTGCATAGAATCCGGATTGTCTTTGAGCTCAAGCATCTGCTGTTTTGAGACAGAGAAGAGACGTTCCACATGATTCCTGAAGAACACAGCGCGTATCGTCTCTGTTCCATCATCAAGCACAGCATTCAGGACATATGAATGATCCGGCTCGACCTCTTTATGTTCATCGCAGAAAAAACCATCCTCACGTGGACGGACTCTCTTCTGGCACTTTGGACATACTTCAAAGAACCTTGGTTCGAACGCGTTCACGACAAAAGAAAGCAGTTCGACATTAGTATCACCATCTTTTAGGTCCTTTATTTTCACCCTCCTTTTTTCCATCTGCATAGGTTTCTGCGCGATATCTTTCAGGTCAATCTCTATGCCTATAGGATCGACTATGAGCGAGCTCCTTGAAGATAGATGGATCTCCGGGCGGCCTTGGTTGTCTTTTGCCATGCCGTCCTTTATCATGATGATCTTCCCTTCTGAGAGCTCTTTGATCCTATCTGCTTGGTCGTTCCAGAGAGTCACTCTTATTCGTGCTGTCTCATCTGCGATCACAAAAGATGCGACTTTTCCTTCATATTCTTCATCTTGCTGATTCTTTCTTTTGAAGGTGCGCAAAGGAAATACCTGCTGTACCATACCAGCGGTCTCGACACTTTTCATGCCTGAAAGCACATCTTTTATCTGTATCTTGCCGCTGATCTGCTCAAAAAGTTTGATGGAAAGTTCATTCGCGACTATATGCGCTGCGCCTTCCCGTGAGACCAGACCCGATAATATCTCACATTTCTCATCTATCCTTTTGATTATCTCTTTCTCAGAAAGCCCGGATTTTTCAGTTATCTTTGAGACGATATCATTGAAGTTAAGTTTGAACATAGTATCAACACCCCTTGTCATCTTGCAAGAAAGGAGGTAGGATTAATAATGTTTTTGAAAAGTTAAGAAGCATCAGTCAAACAAACCAATGGAATCACTGCATTTCAATTCAGAACAATCTGTTTTGAGCCAACACCCTTGAATTCATTATTCAAATTATCGACGCTTGTGACAGCGAAATAGTAAGAACCTATCGGCAGAGTGATCTGGAATGTGTTCAAGTTCGCTGCAAGAGAACCAAGCTGAGGCACTTTTGATGCATCATCGAATGCGCTCTGCGAATAGTATATATTATACCTCAAAATATTCGTGAGTTGTGTCCCATCTATATTCATTGTCGGTTTCTTTACATCTAAGAACCATACCTTGTTGACCTTGTTCGTGATGAAATCGACAAATCCTGGCGCCAGACCATCTTTTGGTGTCGTTTCTGTGAAGAGGTATTCTTTTGGATCTTTCTTCATGTTCCCTGCCTTGTCCTTTGCTACGACTGCGAGAGTATATTGGTTTGAATCACTGAGGCCAGACAAGACATAAAGATATTTACCCGATGGTTTGAGATAATGGATTTTATCTTTCACAAAAGATATCTTTGTCCCATCAGATAAGGAATATTGATAATCACAAATCTTTTTGTTCTGGTCAAATGCGCAAGAAGTATCTGAAGATATATCGAATCCGGAATCGACGATGATCTGGTCTGATCCGAGAACGATCACTTTTTTCTTGAAGTTATTCTCAAGATATTTCAGATCATTCACTTTGGCATCGGATGCTTTGCTTGTGTCAGAATAGTATAAGATATATTCAGTCACATCATCATCAGGGCTCCTATCCCACATGATGATCATGGAGTTCTCTGCGGATTTTGCATCGCTTGCCATGACACCTGTCACTATCGGGGGTGGATCATCAAAGAATGACAATGCGAAGCGATATGTGATATTCCGCTTCTTTGTCATCTGGTCGCCTTCGTCATAAGCATATAATTCATGGTTCTTTGATACTGCGCAGAAACGATAGGTACGTTTCTCTATATTGCAATCGCGCTCTGATTTGAATCCATCATTTGAGAAGACAAGCTCATCTCCCTGTTTCTTTATCCGTATGCTGTCATGTGGAAATGAATATCCTGATATCGACTGGCCTCCTTTGTCTGTGTTCTCGCCAGAAAGATATGCTATGCTCGAGCCGCCTGATACTACTATGTCTTTTATGAAGAAATTCAAGTTTACTCTATCTAATACTTTCTTCTCGCCTGCGCTGCTTATCATGATGAGCTTCTTTTCATTTGCGGACATGAGATCATTCCCATCCTGATCAATGAGCTGCACACCAGATGATCCTGGATTCAATCCTTCATCGACATCCATCATGAGCGATAGTGAATATCCTGTACCAGGCATATACTGGTCGCTCTTCACAGAGATATCACACACACATGAATCATCAGATGAACCGATACAATCAGTCAGCTGCTCTGCGAAATCAGAAGATATCTTCTCTGTCCCTTCATCGCATCCTCCGACAGACCATTGGAATTCTGATGTTTTAGAGAAGGCTGATGTCTGCTGCAATACACATGCATATGAATTCGCTTTTGAAGAACATGCTTGTATCAATGTCTGTACCAGGATCTTTAGTCGCTGGTATTCTGTCTGATCGTACTTCACTTTGGCTTTTATCGCCGGACGGACAGTGTATGTACCAAGCTTACCGAGCGGGACAGATAAAGCATTTGAAGAACTATAAGCAGGAGCTGAATTATCGATGTTTACATCAACAAAAGCCGAACCTTGAAGTTTTGATGCATCTCCACCATAATCCACATACGCACGAAGTATCTTCTTTGCGTAATTAGGAATATTCTTGATTTTCTGTTCTATCTTGCTCTGGCTCCATTTTGAATATGCACTATGGCTTCTTATCGCAGGACCCACCTCCGTAAGGACATTCTCGACTGTCGCAGGTCGATCTCCTAGGCGTTCTATGATACTGCTCGCGATTCCTGGTCCGGCGTTATAAGCGATAGTCATCAAGACCAGATTTCCGTTGTATCTCTTGAGATTTGACATGATAAGCCTTGTGCCTGCGAGGATATTGCTCTTTGGATCGAATCTTGGATCGATGTAACCTGCATCCTTGCAATTATTCCGGTCTGTATTGCACTTGCTAATACCACTGCAGCAATCCATACGATTATCTTTTGAGAAGATATTAGACAATGACCCTGTGTATGCTGTTCCGTAGCAAAGCTGCATAAGACCGACACAACCTCCCCATGACACGACTTTATCATTCCCACCAGACTCAGCCGACATGAATGCTTTCACCACAGCTTTGCATTGCTGGTCGCCAGCGCAGGCCTCAGTGACTACGTTATCCCATTGTTCTATATTCGGGTCTGGCTTTGCATATGCTCCGAAAGCAATGACTAACATGAACAACATGCATATTCCAAAGATTCTCATGATTCTCATTTTGTCAATGTTTTGATCGCATCCAGATCAAGCGCAGGATTGTCCGGGCCGCTTTTTATGTCAACAATCTTATTTCGTTTTTTTATATCTTTTATCAGACTAATAAGGGCCTTTATCTGCATGGGATCATATTCTTCAAAGCAGCCACCTGTGCATGTCTTACAGCAGGAAGACGCTTTGCATGTCGCAGATACCGCACAACGGGAAAGAAGATTGACAAGCGAGATGGATATTGTCATATCATCATCCTTCTGTCCACCCCATGCCATATCACGTTCCAGCACCATCTGTGTTATCGAACCGTTCCTCGCTATCACATAATGCGCGCTCTGCTTGCTTTTTTCATCAAGATATCTGCTCTTCGTCTCTTCGAAAGTCCTGTCGCCTGAACCAAAGATGATTATATCAGTTATCTTCCGATTATATCTATGATAATAATTCGGCGACTGTATAAGATCATATCCTTCAGGAGATCTTGTCGTGGCCGCGAGATTCTTTTTCTGGCTCAGGTCGACACCATAACCAAAAGTGGTGAGCGGGATCTCAAGAGGTTTCTTTGGAGAGCCAGTGATGATCAGGTAGTCCCCTTCTTGATGATATTGGATATCATAATTGCTCTTCGGCAGATAATGAGTATCCTCAATATATCCATCAAGATTATCATTGAATCTCTCTGTCAGGTCTGTGTCTTTGAATTCAGGGAATGATTCAGATGCACCGTCATACCATATTGTATATCCAGCATAGTTTCTTTTCTTATCTGTCTCCATCCCATTCTTCGCCAGTTCATACAAAGTATCTGCCGCAGCTTCCTGCGCTGCCATGTCAAGATAGAGCAATGTCTCTTCTGCTTCCTGATATGATTTGACAAGCTGCAGCTGGTCCCTGCCGATAGTCACGACATTTCCAAGAGTCCCTGAACTAAGGGCAAGATACCATGAAGCGATAAGCATGAGCACAAAGATGAATACAGTAAAACCGATCATCACCAGCCCTTTCTTTCTCATAGTACACATCTCCTGAGTTCAAGCACAAGACTGCTCACTTTGCTGTCTTTTACTGGTAATCTTATCGTCGCGATGACTTTTGTCAGATAATCGCATGGGTTTGACGTGCTTAGGATGCTTGGATTGTTTGGATCTGGAAGCATGATGACTTTGTTGTATCTATGATATTCCTCAAGCGAACCGTCTTTCTCTTCGCTGACAACAAGATTCCAGATCATATTGTCAGAATTATAATATGTATTGAAGAAGCGATATATCTCCTGCGTGAGAGGCCATTTCAATGTAGGATCGATCAGAGTCTTGTCATAATACGCTTTGATCATATGCTCTGCGACAGTCATGCCATCTGCCAATGGTGTGCGCATAAGGACAAGCATATCGCGTGAGGCCTCTTTCTCGCTTGTGACAGTGTTTATCACATCCCTGTCATGGTCCTGTCTGATCTGCACATATGTGAATACACCATAGACAAATATGATCAGGAAAACTGTACCTATGACTATATCAGTGAAATGCGCGATGGCTCCCTTCTTTCTATTCTTTTTTCTCTGTATGATCGACATCCAGTTCACCTGAGATAAATTTTCCATCTTTGTAGATCACTATCGGGATCACTGTCCTCTTTTCGTAATGATCATAATTAGATGTCTTTATTGTCTTATCGATGCCTGTGGCTTTCAATGTGAGTTGATAGGCGAATGACTTTGTGTTGACATTGACAATATAACATGAATTGAGCCGCTGCTCAGTGAATCTATTGTAATCGATTATACCAACATATTTTCGTGATGTATCTGGATCGATATATGGAAAACAATTATTCACAAAACGATCTATATGAAGAGACATTGTGAGTTCTGTTGGCACTGGCTGCGAATTGATCTGTCCGATCAAGATTATGAAGACAGCGAACACGCCAGCGAAGAAAAGACATCCGAACAGGAAGTACATGGAATAATCAGTTAGATCTGCCTCATCCTCCATCCCTTTTTTATTTAGCTTCAAAATATTTTGTCACCCCGATATACAGGCCTTTTCCAATCACTGTCGATTTGTCAAGGATATCTGCTGGATAATATATATTGCCGATCTCAAGCATGACAGCGACAGAATCTGTGCTCAGCATCTTGTATTTTTCGTCAGTGGCCGCTTTTGTGGAGCTCACTTTGATTATCGAGACAGACTCAAGGTTCAGAAGTGATGACAATTCATTGAGCATCCTGCATGCTAGCTCTGCTGATTGCGCCTCTTTTGCCGAGCCGGATGCGATATATGCATAGGCTTTCTTTGTCTTGTCTGTTATGTCTGAGCCGATGTCGATCCCTATGATCATGTCTTTTTTCTCTGCTTTCTTGAGCCGGTCTGCGACAGTCACTGCTGAAGCAAGCGTTCCGGTCACCGGTCTTGTCTGCTCAAGATTTGTCTTGAAATCGCTGTTCTGTATCGAGAAAGAATATGCTATCTGGGCGGTGAAATCTGATGCCTTATAGGATCCAAAGACAGGTCCTGTATCTGTTCCGCCATACATCGGGTCTAGCAGATATTTTGTTGTGCCAAACGTGCCTTTAGAATCTGATTGGATGCAATTCAGAGTCGTCACAACTTCTCCATATATCTTGTTCTTGTTCATTTGCACCTGATCGCCTGATTTCTGGAAAGCGAGAGTCGATATATCTGAGAAATCTCCTGTGAGAAGGCTGCCTGATGAGATATATCCTGCTTTCACAGTATCTATCGCGATGTAATTGTCCTTGAACACGATCTTTTTTCCAGTCAGATCAGTCTGATACACCATGCTTGCATCGCCAGGGGCGGCATAGAGGGCGTCGACGAACAGGGCTGCGTCTTCTGCGATTATGGAATTCGAGAAATATTCTGTGGATGCGCTCTTATTGAGGATCCCACCCATCATATAGGCGACAATGCCTACGATAACTAGCTCAAACAGCAGCAGAGTGAGACTGACACCTCTTTTGTCCATTCTATTAATATAGAGTTAGGGCTTTTAAATGCTTTTCGGGACATATCACGTGCAGTAGCCATACTGCGAAAGGGCCTTATAGACCAAGTCATTGAGCACCTTGTATCCTGCTGCTTCCGGATGAAGCCCGTCGCCGGTGTAGCTTGTATTCATATTGCCAGACCCAGCTGGCGATTCCATAACCGGATATGCATCTATCACAAGATCTACATTCGCAGGTTTTGATGTGATCCACTTGTTTATCTCTAAAGTGGCTTGCTTTGCGTAGGCTGTGGATGTGCCATATTTGCCCCATGGAAGGATAGTGATCGCGATGATTATCCTATTTGGGTTGTTGGCCCTTGCATCTTTGTATAATGCCTCAAGATCATTCTTCACCTTGTCTATCCCTTCCTGGTTCCCTACACTTGGAAGATTATTCACACCAGCCATCACCACTACGAAATCATAGTTCGATTTAAAGAAGCTTGCTGCGTTGCTCTTTATCGTCGTGACTCCCTTTCCTGAATAGCCTGCCCTTTTGAAAGTCAGTTTTGGACATCTTGTCGCTATGTCATTTAGATACCCGCCACGCTCTGTGATCGAGTCGCCGACGGCGAGGAGTGATTTTGTCGTCGTGGCTTTTGGTATAACTTTCGATGTCTCTGTTTTTTTTGTTTCCGGGGCCGCTTTTTCCTCATTTGATTTGAGACAAGGTGGTACCTGACAGAAGCCGACAGCGCTTTTGTCTCCGATTGTACCTTTTTCCATCCAGACTATGCGCGTCCTCAGATTGCTTATGGCCATCTCTTTTAGTCCGTTCGCCATTATCAGGCCCCAATCGCATTTATAGATATTTGTTCCAGAATCTTTGATATCGCATTTCCCGTCGATAGGGAAAGGATATTGCCTGACATAGTTTGGATTGTCTTTGCATTTGAAGTTCTTTACAATCATCTGTTCCATCATGATATCAGATGTCTCTTCATAATCTCTGCATAGATACAGACATGCCTTGTCACCGCAGCTTTCCGGTTTATGGAATATGGCACGATAATTTGTGATGTCCCCTTCCTGTTTGAATGTCAAGCTATGTGTCCATTCGAACTGGACAAATACATCCTTCCCTTCAGGGAAATAGAGGACCGCAGTCTCTTTGTCCATGATAAGCGGATAGCTCTCACGCTCTCCATCACGTGCGTTATTTTGCTTTGTCAGAAGTTTTGAGAATTCATCAAAAGAATTATAGGCTTCGGCGCTCCTGCTCGCACCAAAGATACTGCATCCAATGCTCATAGCAAGGACAATAAGGAGACCTACAAAGATCAATTGCATGAGCATCTTTGTGAGGTCGACCTCGCCTTTTTTATGATGAGAGATCATTTTACTTTATCGTGCACCCACTGCATTTGCTTGCGTCTTTCTCACAGCCTGCTGTGTCTTCACCAGCCACACAAGGACATGCGTCGATGATGTTCTTTATACCGTCACCATCACAGTCTGTCCTGAGATTGCCAAAGATACCTTCTGTCTCTTTCTTGCCTTCACCGGTGAATTTATAGAGTATCCCAAGCACGACAAGCATCGTTATCAAAACGATTATGAATATGATTATCGTGCTCATCGTTATCTCGACACCTTTCTTGTTTATTTTTCTCATGATATTTTCCTCTTTTGTTCTATGTCATCTGTTCTGTATAATGAATTGAAATTCATCTCATTTCTTATTCTCATCGACCAGCGTCACTGCCCCAAATGATTTGACTGTTGTGTATGTGCATTTTTTGGGTAATAATAACATATGCCATCTGCATTCATCATCAAGGTAATCATCAGATATCTCGCATTTTTTTGTCGCATCTATATTGTCGTCGGTCGGTATGAAACAGACATTATTGTCGCCGGGGAAATACACAAACACTTTTCCTTTCACAGGCATCATGAAGTCTGCCGCTTTTCCAGCAATTAAAATCTTGCCATCGTTTATGGTCATATCATCTATGACTGAAAACGTGCTGTCGCACTTGCCGAATTTGTAGCAGTCGTTCTGCTTTTCAGGAGATATCCATGTATCATAATACGCCTGATTGACTTCTTTCTTCAGCCCGACAACACAAGCCTTCGCATTCGGCACAGTATATGTATCATATATCGTGCCGGCAACAGCATCTTTACCTGTCGAGACCAGATCGAGCACAAGATTCTTCTGTGAGTCATAATTGATCCTGACACCATATCCTTCGCCTGAATCAGCGAGCTCGATGAAATCCTGACATGGAGCATTCGAGACACCTTTCTTGAATATGTCATATAACTGCTTATGCAGGAGCTTTGCCGGATCAGAGGCTTCGCGTGACACCGATTCTTTCTGCTTTTTTAGATCCTCAAGAGCTGAATCTCCTGATGAGAAGATCATCTCTTTTGCCTTGTTGAGGAGTCCTGCTTTACCTCCAAAATATATCAGCCCGATTATGATGATGACAAAAATCGCGATTACCCAATAGATTGTATAGCTTGACGTGAATTCAGTCCCTTTCTTGTGTATTTTTCGGTTTATCATTTTATCTGAACAAGTTGAAGATCGTCCCAAGTGTATCTTTTATCGCGCCACGCACGCTCTTTGAAAAGAAGAGTGCCCATATCAGGAACAGCAGGAGAAGTATCAATCCGACTATCTCTGTTGTCGTGAGTTCACCTTTCTTCGCTTTTGTGATCATATATCGTATCATCTTATTCCGCCATCGGGCACAACTTGTTCAATTCATCTTGTGTCGCGAATATCACATACTGTGTTGTTGGGTTGCTTGACATGTATTCCTTGATCGCGATGCCCGCCGTGATTCCCACGGCTGCTCCGCCGACAGGTGTTACCACAAAAGAGCTCAGCAATCCTGCGATAGCCCCGCCACCGCCACCCAGCAGCTTGCACCATGTGCCGCAGTTATCTTTAGATCCCATGAAAGCGATCGCGTATGTCTCTTTTGGATCGATCACCAATGATTTCTTGAGCATCACTGCGCCCTGACCTTTCGCGAATTGTATATAATCAAAATATGTATCTACTTTCTCTTTTGGGATGCAGCATTTCTCCTTGCTACTACAGCTATAGTCAGTCACCTCACGATAGCCTGATGGACATACACCTGCAGACACCTGACAATAACCATCATGGTTCTCGCATGCGGTTTTCTTATAACAACAATAATCACCTTTGTTTTCGCATTTCGTCGTTTTTTCTGATATCCAAGGACTAAGACCATAGTTCTTCACTGAACTGCAGCTTGCGTCATTTGAACAATGGCCGGCACCGTTATGGCAGCTGTCTCCGGTGAAATAAGGAATGTATGAATTCTCGTTCATGTACTTGATAAGGTCGTCGCCGGTCACTTTCTCTTTTACGCCGATCTTGTCATTGTCGATCGAAAGAGAATAGCATTGGAAGCATTGCTGCTCGCTGAACGCCGATTGAAGGAAAGGATTGTCTACAAGTCCTTCACCAAACTGCCACCAGCAACGTGCCATCTTGTCAGAGATATCTTTCATGAGGGCTTTGTTCGGATCGCTTGCGGTCTTATCCAAAGGAAGAGTGAGATGCTGCTGCTTGCATAGAAGCGGCGGATTCGGAAGGACAGTCTTTGTTACAGTTCCTTGTTGGCTATATGTTCCTCTCCAGCCGACAGTCCCTCTGCAGCTGAGTTCATCGCTTAGGCTCGATCCGGCATCCGCGATACCCTCATATATCAAGAAAGCTATCAGGAAGGATACTAATGATAATATAAGAACAACTACTTTCTGTTTCGCGAGCCCTTTTTTAGATGCCAAAACCATTTTCCATCTTCTTAAGCGCCAGGATAACGATGATGAAAAGAGCGATGGCAAGGATCAGCAAGAGCACAGTCTTGATCTCAAGGTCAGCCTTCTTTTTACCATGGGGGCCTGGCATAGGTATTATTCTGGGTTAGAGCATTTATAAAGATTGCTGATGATAATTGGATTCTGGATCATGTTTGCGGATTTGCATTTCTGGTCTTTTGCAAGAGCGTCATGAAAACATTTTCAGCTGTTTCATTATTTTCTGTTCATCAAGACGCATCGACAAATATTTACCATCCTTAGCCATGCAGTATCTAGATGATCATAGTGTTTACCATGAGGCTTTTCTGCAATGTCAGGTAGAATAGAACAAAGCATGAACATTGCTGGAACCTGAAAAAAGAAATAATATTACAAAAAATAAAAATGGCTTAATGTCAGCCACTTACAGGCAGGCAGCATTTATATCCTGATGTCTGCTTATCGCAATCTGCGTTTCCAAGGACCAGCGGTGTCTCGTCTGTTCCGCATACAGATTTGCATGTGCCTCCTTTTGAACCGCATCCGCTTATCTGATCCCCTGTCTTGCCCATCTTTGATATAAACATAACAGACAGGATCACAAGAACCAATAATGCCAATATGGCCACGACGATGACTTGGATCGAGATGTCGCCTTTTTTCTTCATGTGAATCAACCTCTTTTTTTAGTTAGATAACTGTTATATATACTCCTTATAAATAGTAGTATTTAAAGATTACTAATCACAGATCGTCATAGTTATGTGTTCGCCGTTCGCGAGGATGAATTCCTTGTATTCTGTGCTGCCGGACTGGCCAATCGTGCAGTCGCCGCTGCTTATCCTCATGATCTCATCCCTATTCTGGTTCTCTATCGAGAAGATGTATTTCCTGCCCTGTTCACCTAATGTAGTTCGCATGATAGTATCTATTTTTTCATAGATATACCCGCAAGATGTCGGTGGATATTTGTATTCCGAACTGGTGCCGAATTTCTCTATCCCTGATGCGCATTGCCTGCAGTCGTAGTTTGTGCTGGTGCCGTCATATGATCCATACTCCCTATCGATATTTCCGGCCAATAATGGCAATTTCATGTTATTATCGACTAGGCATCCGCTCCATTCCACGCAGTCAGATATCAGGTCTTTCAGATTGCCTTCAAGATCACAGTCACCAGGTGTTATGGAAGTCTCAAGGATCGATGCTATGAAATAAGTCGGTATCACTGATTTCTGAAAGCTCTTCTGCACTGTCTTTGCGTCTTTTGTGAGACTGAACTTCAGGAAGAACATGAATCCGACTGATATGAGGAGCACTATGACAGCTATGCCCATTATCTCCATCTGTCCGAATTTTCTTTTTCGTTTCATCATGCCATCTTTCTCTCTATCGAATATACGACAACTTCAAGGATACCAAAATATTTTTTGTCAGACCTGACATCACGAAGCGTGACTGGCAGAAGCACGACACGCGAATTCATCTGGTCTCCCGCATCAAGTGTGGCTGTAGGCTGGCCGTCATAGAATGTGAATTCTGCTGTCTTCTCCACATTATCGACAGCAGGGGTTGGATACAGGTCAGTCGTGCCTCCAGATTGATCGGCTACTGTTATCGTCGCTTTAAGAGGAATCGCCGGATCCACTTCTGGATATACTGTCTTTATGCTTATGGTCGCGTATGTGAAAAGATCATAATAATGTATCTTGAAATCAGGATGGTCTGACGTCGTGCTCAAAGCCATCAATTTAAGCATATCTATGCACGCCCCCTGCTCGACGCTCCCTTCTGTGCATTGGATCTCGGGAAGCTGCGATACCATGAGCGCGATCTCGACCATCTTCTGTTCGTCAAGCTCGATGCGTTTCGATGACGCTTCGCCTTTTGAATAGACGAAGTAGAAGAACATGCCAAATCCGATGAGCATCGCGAAGAATACCAAAGTGAATATGCTCTCGAGCATCTTCAATTGCGCTTTTCTTATCTTTCTCATTTTAGTATATCGATGGACAGGATTCCACCTGCGCTTCGTTGTTATATCCTTCTATGCTTGAGACTGTTTCATAGAACGATTTTGTCGTAGAAGACACGATTTCATTTCCGTCCTTATCTTTTCCGACCATGTCCTTTGTATCCAAAAAATCAAGTTTCATAGACGAAAGGGCGTTGAATTCTCCATGTGCGCTCCCGTATATAGATTCACAGGTGCTGAAGCTTTCGCTTTTCGCCCAGTTTGTGAGGGCGCTTGTGCGCCTTGAATAGAGTGTGAATACCATTCCTGCCGAAGTCATGGCTACATTCATTGATTGCTCATATACTTTTGGATCTGAGAATATCGCGCCATACAAAGTGGCGTCGCCATAGAACGCATCCGGATTGCTGAAAGATTCTTCTGCTGTCCCCGGCCATCTCGACCAGATATCGACAGTGCCTGATTCAAATGTATCAGTGCCTTCGAATAGCTTCACGTCGACTATGGATCCGCCCATAGGATGGCTTTTGAGCTTTTCCTTGATCTTATATAGGTTGTCTGCGGTGTTTATCATAGTCTTGCAATCTGCGACTTCGCCAATGACGACGACGCGGATATGCATGGCCTTGCTGAATTGCATCGTAGGTAAAAGGAGATCAACGCATTTCTCGACAGTCTCTACATTCACATCCTTTGGGATATCATCCAGAAAATCAGTGATATCATCATACAAGACATTTCCGACGCTTACACTAGTGTGTTTTGGTGGAGATATGCTTGATCCGACGACAAAATAGTACTTCACTTTCGGGCTTGTCACATATAGGAAGTTCGCGATCCTGAATGGGATAGACCAGTCGCGCGACCATACGATCATCTTGTTTCCTTCTATCTTATGCGGGCCGAACACTGTGCCAAGCTTGATCG
>PCVE01000013.1 GCA_002762705.1 Candidatus Woesearchaeota archaeon CG11_big_fil_rev_8_21_14_0_20_43_8
TCAACAATGATGGTCCTGTTGACATCCAGTATAGTCTGGTTGATCACCCAGGATAAATGCAAAGCAAGGTTTGTCAAGATCGCTGTATCCTCGGTCTTGGCATTATCTATATTGTACCTGTTCCGGATCACCTGGGCAGGCTATTATTATATCGTGCCATTCTGCGTAGCATACTTGCTGCTTGCGATATTGTTCTGTACGAAAAAGAGAAATATCAAAGGACTGCTTATCCCGTCTGCTGCATCATTGCTTGTGGTGATCTGTGGTGTGTTGATCGCATGGCGTGTCGGAGTATTTCGGGCTGTATCTGTCAAGCTCCGACTATCTCCTGAGACAGGACTATATCCACAGGTCTATTCGACAATAACAGAGCTCCAACGTATATCATTTCTTGATGCAGCGCGGCTTCTTGGAGGCAAGGTGATATTCACGACCGCGATGATATTCTGCATCTGGATGCTGATAAGATCATTTAGGGACAAGCAATGGTCTGCGTTCTCTAAGACATCCAATCTTTTTGTGTGTGTATGGTTCATCATCATGTTCTCTCTTTCGTTGATCACCCAGAAATTTATCCAGTATACATCGCTTGCTTTTGCGGCTGTCATCGGGATAGGTCTTTCACTCTGGCTTCCGGTGCTGATCGACTGGCTTATGTCTATCCATCTTGGGTTTCAGAAGCAGTTGCAATATATCCTGCCAACTCTTTTTGCGATCCTTATTCTCGTCGGCTGCAAAGGCTCTTTGACAGAGCAAGCTATTGTCCTTCCTGCTATGGATGATGGATTCTATGATGCCGCTGATTTGATACTAGGAGCATCATCTGAAGATGCAGTGATTTTCTCATGGTGGGATATCGGTTATTTTCTCCAGTATTATGCAGATAGGGGAACAATTGTCGATGGCGGTAGATTTCCAGGGGATAAGCTTTTTTGGCTTTCGCGGGCATTCCTATCTTCTGATGAGAACAAATCACGTGGGATATTCAAGATGCTGTCATGCCAAGGGTCATTCAGACTTGATAATATGATCAATAGATTCGGCCCTGAAGATGGTCTGAGATATACTGAATTGCTTCTTGCATCGTCAGATATCAATAAGACTGCAGAGGAGATCGGCATCAATATAGATCAGGCAAAAGCCATATCGGATTCATTTTCCTGCGATTCTCCTGAGGGTTATGTTGTGATCTCGCAATATATGGCAAGGAAGCTAAATAGCATAAACGAATATTCTGATTGGGATTTTGGAAAGGCCATGTATCAGAAAGCGATACTTGGTATGGATGAGAATTCAGCGATAACCTATTTGGCCGATCAGATGAATATCTCTATCGCACGCGCAAATAACATCTATTATAATGAGCTCGGGGGTAATCAGGCGATCGATGATGAACCGTTGCTTAGGCAATTCACAACTTATTGCGGCTATGATAAGGATAATGATATAATACAATGCGGGAAATCAATCCAGATAGATGTCGTGAACAAAGCCGCGATCGACGCAAGCAATAAAAGATGGTCTTATAGGATGCATATCCCTTCATTGAATTTCACATCTTCAGGCGATGTGCCCGGCAGCGATGTGATAATCATCTACGAAGAGAATGGTCGGCTGCGCTTCGCGACAGCAAAACCAGAGATCGCGGATAGCATGTTCATACGGCTGTATTATTTTGATGCATACAATCTCAATGATTTTGGGCATATTGGCAGCTATACATATAGCAACACCAAAAAGCCAAAAGTTTTCAAAGTTATCTGGTGAATGCCTTGCTTGCGGCCCTGTAGAAAGTCATCTTCAGAGATACCTCCTCTTTTAGCAGGGCACCCTGAGCCAATTCTTTGGTCTGCGTGCGATTTTTGGCCCCGCCTGCCAGACCGTAGATGTATGGTGGATCAAAAATAGTGGGGGCAGACAGTGTCCAGATCGCTTGGCTCGGGACTCTGCCAAGTGGGGATATGAAAAGATCTACAAAGTCATCGCTTGCGACACATTTATAAAATACCCTTGCTGTAGATGATGTATGTTCTCAGCCATAATAATATTCATTATCGGGCTTGTTCTGCTGATAAAAGGGGCTGATTTTTTAGTCGATGGCGCATCTGATCTCGCAAAAGATTTTGGCGTGTCAAGGTGGGTCATAAGCGTCACGATCGTGGCTTTTGGCACTTCGCTGCCAGAACTGACTGTCAGTGTTATAAGCGCCATAAATGGTGTGGGAGATATAGCCCTTGGGAACATAATCGGCAGCAACATCGCTAATATCGGTCTTGTGCTTGGTCTATCTGCATTGCTTCTGCCGATCGCCATCCGGGGAGCGATAATAAAGAAAGAAATGCTATTTGTCATGATCTCTTCATTTCTCATAGTCTTATTGCCGATCGGATTGTTTGCTGTGAAGACTGATCTTATCGCACGTGTCGGACGCATCGAGGGTCTTGTTCTTCTTTTGGTGTTTGCTGCATTTGTTTATTATATCATCCGTGATGCAAAAGAGCATGCGAAGAGCAAGAAAGCGATCGAGAAAAATAAGCATCCAGAACTTAAGTGTTCATCGAAGCACCTTGCCATAGTCATGCTTGGCATAGCCGGAACTGTAGTCGGTGCGAAGTTTGTTGTAGATTCTGGTGTGAGCATCGCGAAATTTCTCGGTGTGAGCGAAGCAGTGATCGCGCTCACGCTTATCGCTATAGGGACTTCTCTTCCAGAACTGGTCACTTGTGTCGTCGCAGCCCTGAAAAAGAAAGTAGATATCGCAGTGGGGACTATCGTAGGAAGCCATGTGTTCAATGCTTTATGGATAATAGGCATATCTGCGCTCATCAAGCCATTCTCTGTAGTCCGGTCTCTGACTATCGATGCGTTTGTCATGGTGATCTTCTCTTTTGGGCTTCTGATCATCGTTTTGACCGGGAAAAAAATCACACGTTGGCATGGCGCTTTGCTCCTTGCAGGATATCTTGTGTATATAGGATTATTGTTCTAGATTATTCTATCTTTCTATGTCTTTTGATTATCGATAGAATTAAAAACAGCCCAAGATTCTGTCTTTGAGAGGAATGGTGGGATACATGGATAAAGATGCTAAAGGACAGATAATCGGGGGCACTTTTGGAAATATCCTTGTGCGGCAGAAGTCAAAGGCAGGGATACAACTTGGAGAATTGGTGGTCTCTGAAGAAGATGGCTGCAAGATGATACTGCAGGTATTTGACCTTCTGTATGGCAGCCAATTGTCCCAGTCGAATATCGAACTGATATCTGGCTTGCATCTCGAAGAAGATACTGATCTCTCGTTCTTTGATCCAAATATCCGGAACTATACTCTCGCCCAGGTCAAGAACCTGATAACACTTAGAGATAAAGACGCGAATCTGTCAAAACGGCTTCCTTCGTTCTTCTCATATGTCCGTGCTATCGAAGAGAAAGATCTCTCTTTTATGACAAAGCCGGATTCTCCTCTGTTCATCGGAAATATCCGTTCCGGTTCACAGATGCTTGATGTACCTGTCTTCTTGAACGGGAGGCAAGTGTTTGCGCATCATGTATTGATCCCGTCGACGACTGGGCGGGGCAAGAGCAATCTCACTTCGGTGATGCTTTGGAATGCTATCAACGAAGATTATTGCGCTTTTCTGGTCCTTGATCCCCATGATGAATATTTTGGCAGAAACGGCGATGGGTTGAAAGATCATCCTAAATCTGACAAGATCGTGTATTATACACAGAACGCTCCGCCTGCTGGCGCAATGACACTGAAGATCAATCTTCGGTCGATACATCCGAGCCATTTCAATGGTGTGGCTGACTGGTCTGATCCGCAGCGGCAAGCATTGTCATTATATTATAAAAAATACGGGCAGAAGTGGGTGGAAGCAGCTCTTCTTGAGAAACCGCTTGATGTGGCTTTCAATGAAGGGACGATCAGTGTGGTCAAGCGAAGGCTTTTCAATCTGCTGGATATAGGTTTCAATGAGGGTCGTTTCTTCTGCAAAGGAATATTTGATTTTTCAGCAGGCGAGAGCACTGTGCGTGATATTGTGCAGGATCTAGAGCAAGGGAAAGCTGTCATCGTCGATACGTCTAATCTTTCCGGCGCTCAGGAGATACTTGTTGGCTCGCTCATCACGACAGATATCTTCCATATGTACAAGAGACATAAGGTCGCTGGGGTTCTTGATGGAAAACCGGTGGTGTCGATTATCCTTGAAGAGGCGCCACGAGTGCTTGGAAAAGAGGTGCTTGAGAGGGGTTCTAATATATTTGCGACTATCGCCCGCGAGGGACGGAAATTCAAAGTCGGTCTTGTCGCGATAACTCAATTGCCATCGTTGATACCGCGTCAGATACTTGCGAATATGAACACGAAGATCATACTTGGGATAGAGATGGCGCCTGAACGGCAGGCGATAATCGACAGCGCGTCGCAGGACCTGTCTTCTGATGCACGAAACATCGCTTCTTTGGATCGGGGCGAAGCGATCGTGACAAGCAATTTCACAAAGTTCGCCGTGCCTGTGAAGATACCATTGTTCGCTGATGTAGTCAGGAGTTCTAAGAAGAAGTCTGTCAGCAGGATGTCATTTGATGGGATGATGTGATATTGTGATATGGTTGTTCTGGCATGTTCGTACTGCGCGGACTGTCTATTTGGTCTTGAGTCTTGGCGGCTGCGTTTGGATTGTTTCGGGATGTTTGTGTTGTGTGAGATATCTACTGTGTCTTGAGTTCATAGTTGCTTGTCAGTTCATTCTTTTCTTGATAGGATATCTATCTTTACCTAAGAACTTCAGAAACGCTTAAATATCCTGGCACTATCCACTGAATTGAAATGATCGAACCAGATGGTCTTGAATTGCGCATGGACGCAGAAGAGAAGCATCATGGTATTCTCGCAGGCATGCTCAACACAGCATGGGGCTCGTTTGTGACAGCCACGCCGGATATTATGAAAATACGATTATCAAGCGGTGCTGAATTTTTTTTTGTCTATGACAATGCGACAAATGACGATGCTGACTTCATCCAGCAGAACTATGGTGGAGTGGTCTGTGTCGATGAGCGCATACCTGTCGCTATACTTGAGACAATCGGTCTGAAGACTGATTTTGTCTATGATAATGTGCCAAAGAGCTATGATCTGCTGACAGACAACGGCCTTTGGAAAGCTCCTGAGATGGATGCAGACACTATAATCTTGGTTGACATCACTGCTCTTCCGACTCGTCTTGCGAAACATGTTAAGGGGCTTGGTGGCACGCCGAAAGACGAGGCAAGGAAGCTTGTCGGATATGCTCATAGCCATATCGAGAAAAATACTTCTTATGACGCGATCTGGACATTCACCCCTAACATCGACGCTGTCAAGCGCTGGCATGAATCAAACGGCGCATCAGACACGAAATATCTCATCTCTTCAGCAAGGCCGGGCTTCAAGGTCCAAAGCGTGAATATGATGTCATATCCAGTCAATCACATCAGTGAGTAAAAAAACTTATATATATTCTAACCAATTAAGTAATCATATGGTAAAAAGGCTGCTTTTATTGGTGATTTTTATGGTCGCTGTAACTGCTGTCCATGCCAGAGTCACGCTTGACCTTGTCTCAGAGAATCCACATGAGATGGACAGATCATCTATAATCATTAAGGTAAGCTATGATATCATCGGCACTTCATGCCAGGCGAAAGTGATCTCGATGCCTATCGGATGGAAAGAAGAGAATGGATTTTTTGGGTTCTATAAAGAGATGCCGGCATGTAAAGGTGCGTTCGACCTGAAGGTGAACCCTGGCACGACTGTCGATCCTGGACAGCCTAATCTGGTCAGCGTCGGTATAAAAAGTGAACGGGTGAATGAGATGGGGGTGCTTGGAGACAATGTTGTTGTAGTTGCCCCATATATGGCCGCAAAATCAGTCGAAAGGTCAAAAGAGACGACTATCCCGACTGCGATGGCAGCAAGCCCAGAAGATATCCAAAAAGAGACGTCTAAGTTCAGTTTCATATGGTATATCGCTTTGGTTCTTGGCATGTCATGTCTGTTTGTCGGTGGATTTGTCTTCCATGGTCGCCGGAAGGATCTGAAACGGAGTCTTGTCGCAGAGAGTTTCGATGAGCTTCGCCAGGATTTTGATCTTACTGAAGAGTCTATGATCCAGCTTGTCGGTTATGTGCACCGGTCAAGACTTAAAGGAGCAGCAGATTCGATGCTTCATCAGGAACTGGTGAGTTCTGGTTGGGACACAAGTCTTGTCGATGAGTTGCTTAGGCGGAAATTATGATTCTTATGAGATAAGCTTAAATATCTACCCATAACCCTTTCTCGCGAAATGACCCTAGATAACTGCCCTGCCATCGATCGTGATCTTGAAGAGATAGATCTTCTTGAATCAGATACAATCATCGGTGGAAGATACAAAGTGGAAGATCTTTTTGACACAGGAGGGCTTAGTCTCATCTATCGTTGCATCGATCTTGAGAGCAAGACAACAATGGCTCTGAAATGCGTGGATGTCTCTAAGAAAAAGCGGCTCATGGAAGAGACAGACATCGCGCTTGATGATATCTTCGACATCGAGGTCTCTGTACTTTCGAAAGTCTCGCATCCTGGCATCGTCGGTTCAGAAGAACCTGTCGAACATTGTGGGAGACTTTATCTTCCATTAGAATTCCTTGGGCAGAATTTTTTGGATTATCAAAAGATATTGTTCCGTACGTCTAAGGATCCAAGGCGGCAATTGATAAAAGACCTTCTTGGTCATATCGTCCCTGCGATGAACTATCTATATCAGCGTAACATATCACATAATGATATAAAACCACTCAATATAAGGGCTAAATTCGAGCATGGGAATCACTGGTTGAAGCTTATCGATTTTGGTTTCGCTATCCAATTTGATCAGTCACATCCATTCGAAGGTATAATCCAAGGCACTTTGGAATATCTGCCGCCAGAATTTTTCCTGAATAAGAAACGGAAGAACGCTGATGTATATTCATTCGGAAGAGTGTTATGCAATGAGCTTGTCATGGAAGCAAGACAGCGAGAGCCCAGGTATAATTCTATAGAAATAACCTTATGCGTGCCAGAGATCGATGATATACTGAAGAGCATCTATTCACGGGATGGAATGGATCTTGATTTCATCCATGCGTATAACAAAGTCCATAAAAGATATCCATCTGATCTTATCGAGATCGTCGACTTATGCCTTGACCGAGGCGACGGCGAATATAGGATATATCCAGACGGCCTTCTTGACCTGTCGATGAGATGTCTTTCGAAGATGTGATCGCTATGCTGGACGATTATAAGATATTCCGAGATGAAGGCGGTAAGCCAGTCGTGCTTGGTTCAGGTGGACAGGCAGTGACTTTTCTTGCGACGCATGTCCCGACTGACACGAAAGTCGCGCTGAAACAGTCGCGTCCATATGGTTCTTCGCGTAAGGAACTTGAGCTCATGGTCAGAGAAGCCGATGTCATGAAGACACTTCATCATCCGCAGATACCGTCTTATGTGGATTCATTTCTCGACGAGACACAGAATACTCTGCAGGCAGAGGCGCGTTTCTATCTGGTGACTGAATTCGTCGACGGACAGACACTCGAAGATTATGTCTCTCATAATGGCAGACTTTCTTCAGAAGAATGCAGATCTGTAGCTATTAGTGTGCTCGCTCCGTTGTCGTATGTGCATTCCAGCGGAAATGGTCTTGTGCATAGGGATGTGAACCCTAAAAATATAATTATTGATTCAGATGGTCTGTGTCATCTCGTCGATTTTGGTGTCACTAAAATTAATGCTGATGAAACAATGAATGGCACGACCACCGTCGGCACGCTTGGTTATGCCGCACCGGAGCAGCTCGGTGGAGTCTGCGATGCGCGTAGCGACCTTTATGGTCTTGGCGCCACTCTTTTTTTCTGCGCGACAGGAAAATTCCCTGCTGAGTATTCACCGATGGGGATGGCTGGACTCAAGAAAAAAGAAGTGAAAAAAGCACTTGCACAATCCAATGTGGCTGACTGGTTAGGCAGAGTAATACTTAATCTGGTAGATAAGCCTGAAAAAAGATATCAAAAGGCTTCACACCTTTTTTCTGCGCTCCATGCTTCATTTGGGGATGAATATGGTGATTCAAATCTTTCATGTAAGAAGGATCTTGATATGATCACAAGTGGATTCATTCAATATGTGAAATCATCATGGAAAAGAATCTGGAAGGCAAATGAGAGATATGAGCAGATGTATCGACGCGAACTTAAACTTCTTGATAAGATCACCGACGGGAGGATCAATAATCCATCTTATGCATCTGTTCGTAAGGATCAGATCCGTCGCGAGCAGCTTGATCTCTTATGGACTAAACTAGAGACAGATGAATTTCCAGGGAAAAAAGATGCGCTTAGAAATCTTGGACAGGCGGGTTGTCTTTCTAAAATAAGGAAGCTAGATGACTTGTCTTTACATCACTTTTCTCTTCTTCACGTGGAGACGTTCATAGGAGAAAATATTCTTGATCGTGCCTACGAAAGCTATCTTGAAGATCTGCATCACGTGTTGGTATCTCACAATACTTGGATCAGGCAGGCTATACGGGTTAGACGACTTAAAGCATCGAAGCTAAAAAAGCTCACCGAGGCACGGAAAGACAGCGTCCTTTCACAATATAGATCAAATACCTTGAGCAAGAGAGAAGATGGTGAGGACGTGCTGCTTGATTTCGCGGCGAATCTTCCAGTCGACACTCTCTGATTCTTCGTCGGGTAACTTATAAATGACTTAGCACCCATAATTTATCTTGTCCAAATAGAAACATTTAAATACCCCCCGTATTCCCCATACTGATACCAAATTTCATCACCTCCAATGTTCTGTAACATTCACAAAAATGTGTGCCTGAGGCAAATGTGTCAGGCATGAAAGAGAGCAATCAATTAGTTTGTGGAAATATTGTCGAGTGACAATATCCCTAAAATTCCAATATGCGACCGTTCAATAAGAAATTCCCGTTGATCCTGCGGGAGGTTGCTGCTATGGGGATTCGGATTAGCCATGCAAGTCTTGGGCCCGCAAGGGTCCGGCGATATGCTCAGGAACACGTCGATAATCTTACCTTAGATATGGAATAACCTCGGGAAACTGAGGCTAATACCGTATATGGGATGAAAACTGGAACGTTTCATCCCTCAAAGCTTCGGCGTCTAAGGATGAGTCGGCGGCCGATTAGGTAGTTGGTGAGGTAATGGCTTACCAAGCCGATGATCGGTAGGGGCCTTTATCGAGGTCGCCCCGAGAAGAACACTGAGACACTGGTTCTAGCCCTACGGGGTGCAGCAGGCACGAACTCTTTCCAATGCACGAAAGTGTGAGAAGGGAATCCCTAGTGCTTATACACAGTATAGGCTTTTGCCTAGAGTAAATATCTTGGCGAATAAGTGGTGGGCAAGACTGGTGCCAGCCGCCGCGGTAACACCAGCGCCACAAGTGGCAACCGTAATTATTGGGCCTAAAGCGTTCGTAGCTGGTCTGGTAAATCTTCTGTGAAATCGTTGTGCTCAACATAACGGCGTGCAGAAGACACTGCTAGACTTGGGACCGGGAGAAGTAAGGGGTATTCCTTGGGGAGCGGTAAAATGTTATAATCCAAGGAGGACCACCTGTGGCGAAGGCGCCTTACTAGCACGGATCCGACAGTGAGGAACGAAAGCCAGGGGAGCGAAAAGGATTAGATACCCTCGTAGTCCTGGCCGTAAACGCTGTGAGCTAGGTGTTGCGCATTCTACATGGATGCGCAGTGTCGTAGTGAAGATGTTAAGCTCACCGCCTGGGAAGTACGGTCGCAAGACTGAAACTTAAAGGAATTGGCGGGGGAGCACCACAAGGGGTGCGGCGTGCGGTTTAATCTAACTCAACGCAGAGAATCTCACCATGGGCGACGGCAGGATGAAGGTCAAGTTAATGGCTTTACCTGACGAGCCGAGAGGTGGTGCATGGCCGTCGTCAGCTCGTGCCGCAAGGTGTCCTGTTAAGTCAGGCAACGAGCGAGACCTGTACCCACTATTGCTAACGGTTCCCTTCGGGGAGGACCGAGCACATTGTGGGGACTGCTGTGGTAACGCAGAGGAAGGTGCAGGCTACGGTAGGTCTGTATGCCCCGAATCTCATGGGCTACACGCGCGCAACAATGGTAGGGACAATGGGACGCAACTCCGAAAGGAGAAGCTAAACCTCGAAACCCTATCTAAGTCCAGATTGAGGCTTGTAACTCAGCCTCATGACGTCGGAATCCCTAGTAATCGGAAGTTATCATCTTCTGGTGAATATGTCCCTGCTCCTTGCACACACCGCCCGTCAAACCAACCGAGCCGGGTTCGGATGAGGACTGGTTCACGGATCAGTTCGAATTCAAGTTCAGTGAGGTGGGTTAAGTCGTCACAAGGTAGCCGTAGGGGAACCTGCGGCTGGATCACCTCCTTTTTTTTAAATCTTGTCAGTCAAACATAACTGACAAAAACGAACTAATTGATTGCTTTTCTTTTATTTTCATAAATTTGGGGTCGTAGCTCAGTCCGGTAGAGCACCTCCCTTGCACACTCTGACGAGATGGATTGTCAAGTCAAGTGAGGAGGGGGCCTCGGGTTCAAAATTGGAAAAGAGCCCATTGGTGCTCGCCGTTGAAAGTCCCGACGACTCCATATTACTTTCATTAATCACGCAGTGTTCAACTGCAGATGGCCAGTGAGGAAATAGATCGCCTCGGAAGCTGGTTTAAATGAACGCAACTCGGCAGCTAACCATTGCCGAGTGAAGGGTTAATCGTAATTTTTTTCCAGACTTAACGATGATGAGCCATGCATAGGAAGAATACACCGGAAACTGTCAGGTGGATGAATTGGTTCTGATCCCCGACGAAGGGAGTGACAAGCTACTGTATGCTCCGGCGAGGTGCATGTAACCTTTGAACCGGAGATGCCCTAATGTGACTTCATCTTAGATGCGCGTCAGCGTAGGGGAACGCGGTGAATTGAAGCGTCTTAGTAACCGCAGGAAAAGAAACTAATAAGGATACCGTGATTAAGGGCGACCGAAAGCGGCATAAGGCAAACTGAATCCGCAGCAGTAATGTTGTGGAGATGTGGTGTTTTAGACTATCTTTTAGTCCTAATCTTCTGATTTGAAATCTTCTGGAAAGGAGTGCCGTAGAGGGTGATAGCCCCGTAAGAGAAGGAAGATGGATGTGATAGTATCTCGAGTACCGTCTATTGGATATTAGGCGGGAAGAAATAGGAGGGACTAACTTCTAACCTTAAATAGGCTCAGAGACCGATAGAGCAAGAGTACCGTGAGGGAAATTTGAAAAGGACCCCCACAAAGGGAGTCAAAAGATCCTGAAACCTGACAGTGATAGGGTGATACGGCCTTTAGGGGTTGTATCGTGCGTTTTGAATAACGTGCCAGGGACTGTATGTTAGTGGCGAGGATAACTGATGTGATCGTCAGGAATCCGTAGGGAAACCGAAAGCTCGCAGCTTGCGAGGAGCGTGGTATGAAAGTGCCATCAAGTCACTAGTGTGCGACCCGAAGCCGCTCGAACTAAGCGTGAGTAAGGTGAAGCTGAGGTAAAACTTAGTGGAGGCCTGAAGGGGTGCTACGTGCAAGTGTTCCTCTAACTTGCGTTTAGGGGTGATAAGCCAATCGAGAGCGGTGATAGCTGGTTCCCACCGAAGTTGGCCGCAGTCAAGCTTTGACGGAGATGGTCTGGGAGGTAGAGATACGGATTTGGGTGTTAGGGTGGGAAACTGCTCGCATCTTTGTCCAACTCCGAATGCTCAGACATCGTAGAAGTCAAAAGACGGGGTCACGGCGTAAAGTTGTGATCCGAGAGGGGAAAAACCCAGACTACAGTTAAGGTCCCAAAATACTAGTTAAGTGTAAACTCAAAAGGTGTCTACAGCCGAAGACAGAGAGGAGGTTGGCTTAGAAGCAGCCACCCTTTAAAAAGTGCGTAACAGCTTACTTTTCGAGGTTGTAGGCCCTGAAAATGGACGGGGCTAAACTAGTTACCGATACTGTGGACATGCGAAAGCATTGTGGTAGGTGGGCGTTCTGCAAGGGCAGAAGCATTTTCGAAAGAGGATGTGGACCATGTGGAAATGCAAATCCTGGCGGTAGTAGGATCTAAGTGATGTGAGAATCATCATCACCGAAAGGGCAAGGGTTCCTTGGCAATGCAAATCAGCCAAGGGTTAGTTGATCCTAACTGGACTCGTAACTCGAGTATCCGGGAAAGGGCAAAAGGTTAATATTCCTTTACTAATAAAGTATGTGTGGCAACACAAGGTTTGTTTCTGACTCTTTCGGCTAGACTGACACAGGTTGTCTACTGTGTTAAATGGGATATATCTATGGAGTGTCGTAATGTCGAGAAGTAGTTTAAACCCATGAATAGTACCTCTTATGAGGTATTCAGTTGATGCCAAGAGACCATGAAAAAGGAACAAGCAAAGATCTTTATTAATCATACCCAGAACCAGCACAGGTGCCCCTAGGTGAGAAACCTAAGGTGTCCGGGTGTAATCTGATTGAGGGAATTCGGCAAATTAGCCCCGAAGCTTCGGTAGAAGGGGTCCCTATATTTGTAGGCTTATGTTTGCAAATACAGGGCGCAGTGACTAGGACGGTCCGACTGTTTAACAAAAACGTAGCTTTCTGCTAACCTGCAAAGGCTTGTACAGAAGGCGACGTCTGCCCAGTGCCCATATCTAAAACTTCGGTTCAACGGAGCTAAGGATGGGTAAACGGCGGGGGTAACTATAACTCTCTTAAGGTAGCAAAATGCCTTGCCGTTTGAATGACGGCCTGCATGAATGGCGTAACGAGATCGTCACTGTCCCCAGTCAGAAGCCCCTGAACACACTTGTCCGGTGCACAAGCCGGAGAATTCCAGTGGGAAGTGAAGACCCCGTGAAACTTTACTGTAACCTGTCGTTGTGACACGACTTTAGATGCGTAGTGTAGATGGAAGCTGTTACGTTTGTATTTTCGGATACAGAATAGGCGTCAATGAAACACCATCCTTTTGAAATTGTGTTACTAACCGCTGAAAAGCGGAACATCGATAGGCGGACAGTTTAGCTGGGGTGGCATGCCGCTGAAAACATATCAGTGGCGCCCAAAGGTAAGCTCAGACGGGTTGGAAATCCGTCGTGGAGTGTAAGAGCAAAAGCTTGCCTGATTGGATTTGTAGCTTAATCAAATCCAAAGACGAAAGTCTGGTCTAGCGAACCTCCATGTCCGCATTAGTGGCGGCTGGAGATGGCCGAAAAGTTACTCCGGGGATAACAGAGTTGTCCCGCCCGAGAGCTCATATAAGTTCTGCTAAAGCAGAACTTGGAGCAGATCGACGGCGGGGCTTGCTACATCGCTGTCGGCTCTGCCTATCCTGGCTGTGCAGAAGCAGCCAAGGGTGGGGGTGTTCACCCATTAAAAGGGATCGTTAGCTGGGTTCACAACGCTGCGAGGCAGTTGGTTTAATATCTGCTGGAATTGTTTGGTATCTGAATGGAAGGACTTTCTAGTACGAGAGGAACGGAAGTTCGGCGCCTCTGGTTCACCAGTTGTCCGACAGGGCACGCTGGGCAGCTACGCGTCAAGGGATAAGAGCTGAAAGCATCTAAGCTCGAAGCCCGCCGTGAAAAGAGATACCATAGAACTCCTGTAAAAGACAGGGTTGATAGAGTCGGGGTGTAAGTGCTAAGGCAACGAGGCATTCAGCCTGCGGCTACTAATTGTTCGTTCGTGTATTCTTCCTATGTACTGGTTTTTTTCCAAAAGAAAAAAATCAGTGCGCGACAAGCTTGCTTGTCTGCGTATTGGTCTTTTCATACTTGTATGAAGAGACTGTGGCTTTCATAAAAGAAAGTGGTCCGTTTGCGGACCGCTTTTCTTTTTTCTTTCTTTTTTTATGATTGCTTTTTTCTATGTTGAATGGTTATCAACTGAATTGTATTTAGTTAAATGATAATTATGATATAGACTTGGTTATGATATAGTCATAGCTATAACAAGATCTTCTATGCATGGTTAGATTGATTGTAGCGATAGCTATACAAAACATTATATAATTTTAATGAATTCTCGTGCTTGGTGATATACATGTCAGAAGACATTAATCTTGGAAAAACAATTTGTGAATTAAAATGTGAAATGTGTGGGAAGTGGTTTACTGCTGCAATTCAATTTGGAGATTCAAAAACATTTTTTTCTAGTAATCTTTCTGGTAATCTTCAACAATGTACTCATTGTAACAAAATGACGAATTGTAATAAAGAAAACATGAGATTTTCTGAAAGAGCTGGGGAAGGTTTGTTAAGAACTTATTATGAAGGATCTCAGACATTAAGCTAATTTATTTGGATTTTAATATTTTAATATAACATAATCCCTTTTTTCTTTTTCATTGATGATTGTCCTAGATAGAAATATTTCCTATGCATTGGTTTTGATTGAGAGATGACGAGAGCGATAGTTATATTATTTTAGAAATTCTTATTAGTAGTGCGCCGTCTTACGACTGCGCGATTGTCATATCCACTGTTACTTCTCCATAACCCACTTTTTTCTTTTTATAATCTTGCATTTCCTCTCGTCTATTGACGAGTGGTGATTTAGTGGAAATGCAAGGGTCCGAGAAAACGACCCGGAGCGAAGCGGAGCTAAGTTTGCTAAATTCTGCT
>PCVE01000131.1 GCA_002762705.1 Candidatus Woesearchaeota archaeon CG11_big_fil_rev_8_21_14_0_20_43_8
AAAAAGACTAAAAAAACAATCAGACCATAAATCGATGATAGACAACATAGAAAAAGAGTATCCAGGGACAAAACATAGTCTGGCAAAAACAATAGAGAAACTTGAGGCGATCAAGAATCAAAAAAAAGCTTGAATACAAAGAAGAGGAGACAGAAGCTATTGTCGACCACCCAGAACTTGAACAGCTAGAGAAAGAGGAACGACAATTGAACTTCACAAGGCATATAAAATTTGCCTGGGGTTTCATAAAGAGTCTCATAATAATCATACTATGTTTCGCCATCTTCATGATCGGTTTCTATTACTGGGCGAAATCACGCGCAGGAGTATGATCATCTTCAGAAAATAATTGAGATGATTGGTCTGGCATAAATTTGCCATGAGATAGTTCTTTTTGAAAATTATTTATTTTCCTGCAGAGTTCCAACTGCTTTCGCGGTTCGAACTATTATCTTGCCTGGATTGAAATCTCAGATACATCCAGTTTGACTTCAGAGCGGCATAGAATCTTGTCAAGAAGCGCACGCTAGCTTCGCTTTGCGAAGTTTGGGTGCACTGCCAAAAGGGTGAAACTCGATAAGATCATCAACTACGTGATGATCCATCCAAAATCATCTTTTCTTCTTAGAGACATACCGATTTATCTGGTTCATTACAAGAAACCCCACACCGATGCCTAAGAACAGCCCGACCATGAACACATAGAACACACCAGTATCAAGCACATTCAGATAAGACCAGATAGATGTTTTTTTCTTGAAGTACATATCCATACGTGACAATTCAAGCGCGTATTCAGAATACAGCAATGCAGAATTCACATCATCTTCACGAAGAGAGTTCGCATATTCATAATAACTATAACCCAGGATAGGGAATATGTCTTGTGCGGTCTGCTCCACCATCACCCTCTTTCCTGCAGAGAGCTTTTTATCAAGCAGAGAATCTATACGTGAAGGATCCACACCGATGACACTAAGCACCACATCTGTCTCTGCTTTCGCCTTGCTTGCCTTGAAGAGACAGAGCGCATAGTTCTTAAGACCGAGTTCCCTATAGGCATCGTTCAATGGATTGTCTGCCTGACCGAAGAATGGCGGCAGGAATAGACGTACATATTGCACACGCTCTTCTACCTCTGATATCTTGATCTGGCAGGACTGCATCAGAGATTCATTGTCAAAAGAGAATTCTCGCCCGGGTTTCCCGAGGAAATTCGCCCAGGAATATGCGCTGTTCAATCTTTCAGTCGCATAACCAAGCAGATATGCTGATTGATTAGTGTCATTCTTTTTCATATTATCTTCAAGTATGCGAATATAGCTCTCAGCGTCAGATATCCTTTCGTGCACGACCATATATGCCTCAAGATCAGTGATAGTCTTTATCTCATTTCGCGAGACTGTGCTCTTGAAAGATACGATATCGTCATGAAGTTTCGCAATCTCCGCGCTGACCTCATCGGACGTCTGGTTCTTCTGAAGGAATATCGCCTGTCCATAACGGATATTGGCACCGAAGCAGAACGATGCAGAAGAATAGAATTTGCCAGAGAGATATGCTTGATTAGCAAGAACGGTGAGATTCTTTCCTGATTCGGCGATCGTTTCAACTGTGCTGTTCTCGTCATAATCCAACAATCCATCACGCAATTCTCCGCTCCGCTTGCATAGTTCCTCTGCGAGGAATTTCATTGTGTCTTCATAATCAGAATCAATATCCACATCCCCGACATTCTTTTTTGTTATCAGCCCAGTAAATTCATAGATTGCATCATCAAGCTCTGATATCGGGATCACCCTGATGCCAAGCGATTCACCATACTTCACAAGATCAAGAGTGCTATTGTCTTTCAGAGTAGACATCTGCTCTCCTTCGGGGATCAGCGCTTTTGTGATCCCGCCTGCTGCTGCGGCCTCGATCTTCTCTTTCACACCGCCGACATTCCCGACAATGCCGCCAGAATTTATCGTGCCTGTCATCGTGACTGTCTCATCCATAGGAAGACCGGATAGAAGCGAGATGGTCAACACAGAGAGACCTACACCTGCGCTCGGCCCGCCGATGATGGAGCTTCCTGACCGGATAGTATATATGAAATCCATCTTCGAGCAATCCTTATCAAGATAATCACATGCAATCTCTTTTGCGAAACGGGTGGATATCTGGGTATCGACTTTTGTCAATGGAAAAGTATCTATGAACACTCGTCCAGAACCGGGTTTTATCTCAAGATAAAGATCAGCGAGACTCCCCTTGAAGCCATCTGGATCCTCTGACACTGCCAGAAGTTTCATATGCGCCATCTTGGCATTGCATGAGACCGCAAAGAGCAATATCAACAATAACACAGCTATTTTTTTCATCATCATCACAAAAGAAGCCATCATATTAATCTTTTTTCATAAGCTTCGACATGTCACCCATATTTCCAAGACCAGGCATCTTACCAAAAGGCATCCCCTTCATGCCTTTCATCCGACCCATCTTCTTCATCATCTTGTCCATATCTGGTGACGAGGAACCCTTCATCATCTTGACCATCTTCTTGCCCATGCGATATTGCTTCAATAGCTCACGCACATCTTTTGGATTCGTGCCAGACCCAGTCGAGATCCTTTCTATCCGCTGATGATCGATCATATCTGGATCCTCGAGCTCTTTTCGCGTGCATGAATCCATTATATGTTTCCAGATCTTAAGCCTGCTCTCCTGAACATCGAGCGCTTCTTTTGGAAGCTTCAAAGAGCCTAAACCTGGGATGAGCTCAATCAGTTTCTTTATCGACCCCATCTTCTTCATCGCGCGCATCTGTTCATATAGATCGATCAGGTTGAATTCTCCTTTCAGCAATCGTTTTCCAAGGTCTTCTGCGTCCTCTTCTGAGATCGCTTCACGCGCTTTCTCAAGCAGGGCCTTCAGATCGCCCATGCCAAGCAGCCTTCCGACAAACCCTTCCGGATCGAACACCTCGAAATCATCGATTTTCTCTCCAAGACCTATGAACTTTACTTTCGCGCCTGTGACTGCGCACGCAGAAAGTGCGCCGCCGCCTTTCGCAGTGCCATCGAGCTTCGTGATTATCACGCCGTTGACACCGCATACATCGTGGAATGTCTGGGCCTGTTTCTCTGCGGCCTGACCAACATCTGCACCGATCACGAGCAGTACTTCATCCGCTGCCACAGTCTTGTGTATAAGATTCAGTTCGACAATCAATTCATCAGACAACGCATCACGACCAGCAGTGTCGATTATGACTACATCGAACTGTGAAAGTTCTTTCTTGAATTTATTATATATCTTGTCTGGGCTCTTCTCTTTAGGATCACCAAACACAGAGACATCAAGCTGCTTTCCAAGCTGACGAAGCTGCTCAAACGCCGCTGGACGCCAGACATCAAGAGATATCATCCCGACCTTCATGCCCCTCTTCTTGAAATAATTAGCCAGCTTTCCAGAAGTCGTGGTCTTTCCATTGCCGAAAAGACCGACAAGCATTATGTTGAATGGTTTCTTGCTGTTGACATCGATCTTCTTCTCTTCTTCTCCAAGAAAACTAACAAGCTCTTCATAGACTATCTTGACCAGATGCTCTTTTTGCGCTATCCCAGTCGGAGCTTTCTCTTTCATCGCACGCTCTTTTATGCGTTTTGTGAGATCGAAGACAAGCTTGACATTGACATCAGACTGCAACAGAGCGCGCTGTATATCTTTGACTAGTTCATTCACAAGTTTTTCATCTATATAAGTCGCACCAGTGATCTTTGCGAGTGTCTCTTTCAATGAACTTCCTAGTCTATCAAGTACCATAATTGGCTATGAAGTAGAATTTTATTTATAATGTTATTGGTTATTTTGAGTTTTTTCCCGTCTTATGCGTTCTGCGACGACATAAGAGCCGTCTTTCTCACCGACGACAGACACACTTTCGCCAATTGAGATATCGACATCGTCAAAGACAATGACATCTGTCGTTCCCTCTGTCGACAGTTGAAAAATCGTAGAATCATTCCTGTGTATCACATTGATAACATCACCTGTGATTACCAATGCATCGCTCGGTTCATCTACATGACCCTGGCTAAGAAAGAAAAGCGCGCAGACTCCGATTATCGATACGCACAAACCAATCCTGATCAGCAGCCAGTCTTCCATCGGATATGGTAATCAATGGTGCTTAAAATAATGCTACCATAAAAAATCGAAAAAAATCCGGAAAATTTTATTCCAAATCGTCAGCAGTCAATATCCTTGACTTGAAATTGCCACTGACTTTAGAATCCATAGCAATCAAGAATTTCACATTCGATTTCTCAGCCACACCGACAAGATCCTTGTCGACATTTCCATCGAACACAATCGCATGTATACCAGTGCTTAAACTCTTGACTGTCGAGATCAGTTCGGTAGTAGGGACTTTCCCAAGGATATTCAGCTTATCATCAAGGATGTATGCCCCTCTTGTACCGATCAGATCCTCAAGCATCTCCCTAAACTTCCCTTTCTCTTCATCAGTCATGACAATTGTCCTTTTGACTTCTGTAGGCATAGGTCTTGCCTGTGGAGCTGGTCTTTGTGGTAGAGGTGGTACTGATCTTGGCATCGGCCGATTCATGTTCCTGTTATCCCGTTGAGGTCGTCTGTCGCCTAAAGTGACATGGCTCGGTTTTTTAGTCGATAGATCAAGCTTTGCCTGCTCGCCAGCGATCTTGCTTCTGAGAGCCTTATGGATCTCTTTTTTCGTGATCTCTTCGACCTCTTTTCCATCAGGTGCTTTTGTCACAAAATCGATATCTGCGACTTCAAGAAGTTCTTTCAATATAAGATCGCCACCACGGTCGCCATCTACAAAAGCCACTATGGTCTTTCTGGCCGCAAGGGTCTTTATTGTCTCAGGGACACTTGTGCCGTTCATCGCGATAGCGTTCTTGAAACCATGTTTCAGAAGATTGATTACATCAGCTCTTCCCTCGACGATGAGTATCTCATCGGATTCCTCGATCGCGGGTCCTGCTGGAAGTCTATCCGCACCATATTCGCAGATCTCCATCACTCTGACAGATTGCGCGACCTCATCAGCTAATTCCTGGCTGTCTGGCAATACTGAACCAGTAAGATCCCTAAGAAGATCCTTAGCCCTCTCAATAACATATTTTCTTTTCGAGATCCTGACATCTTCAATCTTCTCGACTTTTATCTTAGAATTACAAGGTCCGATTCTCTGTATGATCTCAAGCGCAGCGCCGACGATCGCGGTCTCTGCTTTGTCAAGACTTGATGGAATTATTATTGTCCCGTGTGTCTTACCCTGCTTTGTCTCAGTCCCTACTTCTATCCTGCCGATCCTTCCGCTTCTCTGAAGCTCACGCAGTTCAAGATCCTCGCCAAGCAATCCTTCAGTCTGTCCGAAGATCGCACCTATCACGTCTGGTCTGTCGACAATCCCTTCAATATAAATAGTTGCATGTATAATGTATTTTGCCGATACTGGACTAATCTTTGCCATTTTTATTCCTCCTGTGAGGAACAACAAAAGTCAGAATATCTAATCAGTCCTCATGTAAGGATTGCAATATAGCGTACCTCGATTTCCCATGAGTGATGAATATGATAATCATGTAGTTTGACCTTTCTGTTCCTATTTTTTTCTATGACTCAAGAATAAGTTAATAAGTAACACACCCTTCTACTATCATTTTCTTGGATACCGATGAATTGATGAAAGTGAATCACTTATTTCTTGAGTATTTTTGAGTATGAAATGAATGTTGCCCGTTACACTAACTCCCAAGGCTCATAGCTTGATTGTATCATCGATAGCTCCTTTGAGTACTCTCGTGACGGGCTGTAGTATGTAACGATGACTCCTATTCATCCCCTGCGTATCGCAGTTAATCGGTCATAAGAGACACCCAGGCCACATACTAGGGTATATGTTGAGAGTGAGTGAAAGTATATAAATTTAATCATTTAGGCTGCGTATCTCAGTCGTTTTAAGGCGATATACCGAAATGTTTATATATAAGTTAAGTTTGTCTTAATTGGGTTGTGTTGACTTTAAGTCGACAAACGAGGTGCTTACGTATGGATTGGGTCAACGACTTTGAAACAGAAATGCGGCGTATCCGTTCAGAGATGGATCGCGTATTTGATTCATTCACAAGAAGAAGCCAGATACCACACCAGGCGATAGAGAGCAAAAAAGAATTGCTCAAATTCAGAGATCCTGTCGTCCATAAAGCAGAAGACAAAGATAATTATCTGGTCTCGATCGAACTACCAGGCGCAAAAACCACAGATATCAATCTGACTGCGCTTGGAAATGAATTGACTTTGATCGTGAAATCAAAGAGAAGCGATGAACAGAACAACAAAAACAGCAGGACCAGCATATACACATCACATGAATTCCATAAAGTCCTTAGTCTTCCGCCAGGGACAAACGCAAAGGACGCAAAAGCGAGATACAAAAACGGCATGCTGAAGATAGAATTGCCAAAAAAGACGCTCAACAAACCAAGACGTCTGAAGATCGATGATTGAAAGGAGAATGACAGATGAAGAAAAAAAAGGAAGACGATCAAAAAAAAGAGTTTGAAGATCTGAAAAAAGAGAAGATAGAACTCATCGACCAGTTGCAACGATTACAGGCAGAATTTGAGAATTACAAGAAAAGGACAGATAAAGAGAATCAACGCTTCCGTGAATGCGCAAAAAAAGATATGGTCGCAGCATTGCTGCCGATAGTAGATTCATTTGAATCATCATTAAAACACAAAGACAAGCCAGAAGAATATATCAAAGGCACGGAGATGATCTTCACACAGTTATCGCAATTGCTCAAGAAAGAAGGATTGTCCAGGATCGAATGCCTCGGAAAAAGATTCAATCCGTATGAGCATGAAGTCATGCTTGTCGAAGAGGGTGAGAAAGAGGATGACCTCATACTGGATGAATTCCAAAGTGGCTACAAATTCAAGGACCTGATAATAAGGCATGCAAAAGTTAAGATATCAAAAAAGAAAGATGATGCCAATGATAACAAAAACGACAAAGCTGAAAGATATACTGAAAGACAAGCATGAGTGCAGGCAATGTGGGCATTGCTGCAGTTTCGGTTCAGGTTTTTTGGTAGGTGATGATAAAAAAAGGATCGCAAGATTCCTGGAGATAGAAGAAGAGGCGCTTGAAAAAGTGTATCTTGAAGAAGTGAAAAAATTCAACACGACAAGACACCGACCAAAGCTCATCAAAGAGAATGAGCTGCCACACGGAAGATGCGTTTTCCTAAAAGGGAAAAAATGCTCTATCCATGAAGTGAAGCCGCTCCAATGCAAAGTCAGCAATTATGGAAAAAGCGGAGATGACATCAATGAATGGTTCCACTTGAACTATTTTGTAGATGTCAATGATCCACAGTCCATCAGAGAATGGACAGAACATGTCAGATCACGTGATGGCAAAACCATCCCCGGCGGAAGACCTGAAGAACTTGTAAAAGACAAAAAGAAGCTCCGCGAGATAAAATCATATTCAGATATGAAATACGACAAAAACAAGATCAGAGACAATGCGTTCTCCTGATCGGAGGAAAAAAATGGCAAAAATAATCGGAATCGATCTAGGGACAAGCAATTCTGCAGCGGCAGTGCTTGAAGGCGGAAAGCCAAGGATCATACCATCAGCAGAAGGTGCGACAGCATATGGAAAAGCTTTTCCATCAGTGGTCGCCTTCTCAAAAGACGGACAGATGCTTGTCGGTGAACCAGCAAGAAGACAGGCAGTCAGCAATCCGGAAGGGACAATCGAAGCCGCGAAAAGACAGATGGGCACATCCCATAAATACAAAGTCAAAGGCAAGGAATATACACCACAGCAGATCTCGGCATTCATATTAAAGAAGATCAAAGAAGACGCAGAGAATTTCCTCGGCGACAAAGTAGAGAAAGCAGTCATCACTGTCCCTGCTTATTTCGATGACAACCAAAGACAGGCGACTAAAGATGCAGGCACCATCGCGGGCCTTGAAGTGATCAGGATAGTGAACGAACCGACAGCAGCTTCGCTCGCATATGGTCTCGATAAATCAGATAAAGACCATAAGATTCTTGTATTCGACCTTGGCGGCGGAACACTCGATGTCACCATAATGGAATTCGGCGAGGGTGTCTTCGAGGTCAAATCGACTTCTGGTGATACGAAACTCGGCGGAACTGATATGGATAGAGTGATGGTCGATTACATCACAAGCGAATTCAAGAAGACAGAAGGGATCGACCTAAGAAACGACAAGACTGCAATGCAACGACTTAGAGAGGCTGCAGAGAAGGCGAAGATCGAACTTTCGACAGTCGTAGAGACAGACATCAATCTTCCGTTTATCACAGCCAACCAGGACGGACCAAAGCACTTGCAGATGAAAATGAATCGTGCGAAGCTTGATGAGCTTGTGCGGCCACTCATAGATAAATGCGGCGGACCGATCAAACAGGCGATCGATGACGCGAAACTGACTTATAAGGATATAGATAAGATAATCCTTGTCGGCGGACCGACCAGGATGCCGATTGTCCAGAAATATGTCGAAGACATGGTGAAAGCGAAATCTGAGAGAGGCGTCGATCCGATGGAATGTGTCGCGATGGGCGCAGCTATCCAGGCAGGAGTTCTCGCCGGTGAAGTCAAAGATGTCTTATTGCTTGATGTCACACCACTCTCGTTAGGACTTGAGACACTTGGTGGGGTCTTCACAAAGCTTATCGACAGGAACACGACTGTGCCGACAAAGAAATCACAGATATTCAGCACAGCTGCCGATAACCAGACTGCGGTCACGATCAGGGTCGGCCAGGGAGAGAGACCGATGTTCGGCGACAACAAAGAGCTTGGCAGATTCGATCTCATAGGCATTCCGCCAGCACCGCGAGGCATACCGCAGATCGAAGTATCGTTCGATATCGACGCAAACGGCATAGTGCATGTCGCTGCAAAGGATCTTGGCACTGGAAAAGAGCAGTCTGTGAAGATAACAGCGACACAGAAACTCAGCGAAGAAGAGATCGAACGAATGAAGAAAGAGGCAGAAGTGCACGCTGAAGAGGACAAGATAAGAAAAGAAGAAGTAGAGACCATAAATCAGGCCGACACTTTCGTGTTCTCAAGCGAAAAGCTTTTCAAGGATTTCGAAGGTAAGGTAGATTCAAAGGAGCTTGAAGATGTCAAAAAAGATGTCGAAGAGCTAAAGAAACTGCTTGAGCCTGAGAAGAAGGATGTGCCTACGATCAAGAAAGCCATGGATGGACTCAACCAGAAGATACAGAAACTGTCGACTGAGCTCTACCAGAAAGTGGCGCAGGAACAGCAGGCAGCGCAAGGTGCTGGTGCTTCTGAAGGAGCATCTGACGACAGCAAGAAGGACGAGAAAGTGGTCGATGCTGACTTCGAGGTAAAGGACAAGAAGAAAAATAAGAAGTGAACCGATAATGGCTGAAAAGGACTACTACGCATTGCTTGGCGTCGAGAAAGGTGCAAGCAAGGAAGAGATCAAGAAAGCATACAAAAGGCTTGCCAAGAGATATCATCCCGACATCAATAAAGAAGACGATGCCAGCCATAAGTTTAAGGAGATAAATGAGGCGGCCTCTGTGCTTCTTGATGACAAGAAGAAAGAGCAGTACGACCAGTTCGGCACCGCAGATTTCTCCGGTTTCCAAGGAGGCATGGGCGGTTTCGACTTCGGTGGCATGGGAGATATCTTCGACCAGTTCTTCGGCGGCGCCTTCGGTGGAGGCAGCAGGAGAAGCAGGAGGCGTGGTCCAAGCCGTGGATCAGACTTGATCTATGAATTGACTATAACCCTTGAAGAAGCAGCGCAGGGACTCAAGAAAGAGATAAGGATCCCCCGACTCGATAGGTGCTCGAAGTGCGATGGAAAAGGCGCGGAGAACGCATCAGATATAGTCAACTGCCAGAAATGTGATGGAAACGGTCAGGTCAGAGTCTCAAGAAGGACTCCATTTGGCGTCTTCTCATCGACATCAACATGTCCAGATTGCAGAGGGCAAGGCCAGACCTTCAGAAAAGCATGTCCCGATTGCCATGGAACAGGAAGGATGAAAACAGAGCAGACTGTCGTCGTCACAATCCCTGCCGGCATCGACAATGGGAATCGATTGAGACTTTCTGGAGAAGGCGAAGCCGGTGAACGTGGCGCCCAGAGTGGCGACCTATATGTCGAAGTATTTGTAACAGAGCATGACAAGTTCGTCAGGGAAGGAGACAGCATATTTTATGAGATACCAATCTCTTTTGCGCTTGCTGCACTTGGCGGCGAGATAGAAGTCCCTACATTGATTGATGACGATGCGAAACTGAAGATACCTGCTGGTACCCAGACAGGTACAGTATTCCGGTTAAAAGACCTCGGTATGCCGCGGATCAATTATTCTGGCAGAGGTCCACAGATGATCAAGGTGAATATCGAAGTGCCGACCAGGCTTTCTGCAAAACAGAAGGAATATCTGCGTCAGTTCGAGAAAGAGAACACAAGCGGCGGATTCTTCAAGAAATTATTCACATGAGTAATATTATATAGAGAATGATTTATTTTCAATAGGGATATTAAAACCTTTTTGCTGCTTGTGAATTTATATGCTTTGCGAAAAAAAAAAGGTTTTGTTTATAAATCTTTTGTCAAAAAAACGAAAAGTTTAAATATACCACACTATACTACTATATAAACCTTTGTTATTATTATGTTGTCCACACAAGGATAGCACAATGGATGTTTTAGTAACAATAGTATAGAAACTATAGGTCATGGTGATAAAAAATGTCTTCATACATAAAAAAATGCCCAGAATGCGGCGGAATAAACCTTTTTATCAATAGAGAAAAAGGCGAGATAATCTGTAAAGACTGCGGTCTTGTCCTGGAAGACAAGATGGTCGATTTCTCCCAGGAATGGAGAGAGTTCGACGGCGACGAAGCTGACAGGAAACGAAGGACAGGAGCCCCGATGACATACACGCAGTATGACCAGGGTCTTGGAACAGAAGTCGGCCAGAAAGCTGATCTTTATCAATTAGGCAGAAAAGAAAGGAACAAGTTCTACCGCCTAAGAAAATGGCAGTACAGGATATCGACTGCTATTGAGAGAAACTTAAAGCTTGCTTTGTCTGAATTAAAGAGAGTGTCTTCTTATCTCAAATTGCCAGTCTCAGTAGAAGAAGAGGCGGCAAGGATCTATACACTCGCAGTACAGCGTGGTCTGGTCCGTGGACGAAGCATGGAATCTGTTGTTGCTGGATCACTTTATGCTGCATGCAGAAGACATGAAATCCCAAGAACACTTGATGAACTTTCTGAAGCTTCCGGTATCGAGAAGAAAGAGATTGGAAGGACATACAGATTCGTCACACGTGAACTTGGCATCACAATACTTCCAAGCAACCCAGCTGATTATATCGCAAGGTTCGCAAGCTCTTTGAAACTGAATGCAGAGACTCAGTCAAAAGCAGTCGAGATACTTGACAAGGCGCAGAAGTCAGAACTCACTTCCGGCCGTGGTCCGACTGGTATCGCAGCTGCTGCTCTTTATGTCAGCGCGCTTATCTTTGGTGAGAAGAGGACACAGCGTGAAGTCGCTGACATCGCTGGCGTCACAGAAGTCACGATAAGGAACCGATACAAAGAGCTTCTTGAGAAGCTTGACCTTGAAAAAGAGATCAAGAAAAGCAAGAAGAAAAAAGGCAAGAAGGATTAGTTTTATCTCTTTTATTTTACTTCTGTTGTTTTAGGTTGGATACTTGGCTATGGGTGTGAGCTTTGGGCTATAAGTCTTGGGCTTTGATCTTTTTTCTTGGGCGTATTATTTATGTTTGAAGACAATCCGTTTGAGCACGGATATCTTCCGAAAATTGACCATCACGTTATATTAAACACCTCCGACTACTAAGTTATCATGAGAGCCTTATATCTTGATACAAACATTTTGATGGATATTATCCTTGCAAGGAAAAACATCTTCAAAAAAGACATCAGCAAACATGCTGTTAAATTGATGTTTAGGACAATCAGTTGCGAATTTAAAATAATTATTTCTACATGAACCCTTGCAGAGCTTTACAAAAATATCGATCCAAAAGATTCGAAGTTATTATTTGAGATGATAAAACATAAACTAAAAACAATTCAATACAATCAATCGGATATCATAAAAGCCAAAACAATATCTCCACATTATCAAGATGCGCTTCATGCCTTACTCGCTAAAAAGGCAAAGGCCGATATCCTCATTACGCGAAACTTAGTCGATTTTCAAGGCATGAAAGATTTAATTAAGGCCGAACTTCCTGAGAATGTCTGATTGGTCCATTGTTTTCAATTCTTCAATGATTCGTCCAGACGCTATATTACCCAATTGATTACCTGAACCAGAAAAAGAAACTAATTTATCAAAAATTAAATTGTTTGGCACAATTTCATCAGGTAAAATATCAATAATATTAGCATAAGCATCATGCAATTTGCTGAACTGTTCTTTTGAACACTTTTGTTCGAGGACCAAATCACATAAGCAACCAACCAGTATAATCATATCGTTCTTAGATCCAATTATAATGTCATTTGCCTGCTTCAGCATTGTGTGTCTTATCAACCCCACTGATTCACTGATGATATCTTTGTTTTTGGTGTTGAAATCATTTGACACTAAGGAAAGTAATTCAGATGTTTTCCGTATAATCTCAGCCCTACATTTTTCAGAGTAAATGGTAGAATTCAAATTGAAGATTATCTCGTTCCGGATTCCACCCACAAAAAAATCACCATTATATTGAAAGGATTTGGAAGTACGAAGTGGCAAAGCACTAGATTCACGTGCAAGAAACTTTCGTTCTTTTTTTGTCATGTTCGAAAACTTAATCAACAATCTAAGTATTTAAATTTTATCGTTGAAATCCGGAACATTTCCGAATGCAAAAAAGCAGAGCAAAAACAATCCGTTTGAGCACGGAGAATCTCCGAAAATAAACCATCACGTTATATTAAACACCTATGACTACCTTTGTTCCATGGGAAAAACATTGACTGTTAGGGAGATGCCAAAGTGGGACAGACCGCGAGAGAAGATGATGGTCCTTGGCCCTGGCGGATTATCTGAGACAGAGCTGCTTGCGATAATCCTCCAATGCGGCACACGCGGTGAGACAGTCATCAGCATGTCACAGCGTATGCTCAGAAAAGGACTCATGTCGCTTTCGACAAAATCTATCCGTGAACTCAGGAGGACATGCGGAATAGGTTTCGCAAAAGCCACACAGATCGCGGCGGTTTTTGAATTGGCAAGACGCATCGCTGAAGAGAGAGCGAAACCAAAGACCAAGATCAACAACATATCAGATATCGCAGATGTCTATATCGAAAGATTGTCCGGACTCAACCAAGAACGCTTCATCGCAGTTTTCCTTGACACAAGAAACAATATCCTCGCCGAGAAGACGATCACGCTTGGCATCCTTGATTCATCGATCATCCATCCGCGCGAATTGTTCGGCGAAGCTGTCAGGGAAAGCGCTTCAAGGATCATACTGATACACAACCACCCAAGCGGCGATCCTGAACCGAGCAAAGAGGATATCAATGTGACAAAAGCGCTCAAGAAAGCGGCTGATGTGATGGGGATACCACTGATGGATCATATAATCATCGGAGCTGGATGCTACAAGAGTGTGCTCGATTCTTTCTGATATGTCAAAAGCAATATAAACACTGATTGTATCCTATCTGCGATGGACACGGAAAGGATAAAATATTTCGAAGAGAAGCTTGCAGAAGGTGGATGCTTAGATCTTCTGGAGAGGCTGGCAGACAAGATTGGCAGTCCTATCGATATCGACAGATACAGAAAAAAGCATTTAGAGAAAGAGTTCATCGAATCGCTTGACGCTCCTGTATTCGCGCAGACAAGATATGAAGATGAGATGCATAGAAATATTCTCACTGAAGATTGGATGGAAGAGCGGGCAAAAGAAGCCTTATCAGAGGACAGGGATGGAGACAAGCCTGCGCATGCCCTTGAGAAGATATTGTTCCCGGTGTTCACAATGGATCTCGATGACAAAGACCTGACAGACATCGCAGAGAGAGGCATACAGATGTGTCTTTATGATGGCGACACAAAGAGGCTTATCCGCGACCTTCTCCAATCGCCATTCGAAGGACTTGGAAAAGACAGCCTCGACCTCGCGTGGGTAGCTGTCGAGAGATATCATGATAAGATCGATTTCGAATATTGCGCGAACATCGTGACTCTGAAAGCGTTCTATGCGCTCTATCTTGGAGACATAGATGGCGCCCGTTCTGCAGAAAACATCTTTCCTGCAGATGAAGACCTGCTCCATGATCTCGTGCAGATCATATATACATTCTCAGAGAACGAAGGCTTCGCGTTCAGTGGGATTCCAGATGTACGCGCGCTTGTGCTACTTGCGGGTTCAGAATATGGAA
>PCVE01000009.1 GCA_002762705.1 Candidatus Woesearchaeota archaeon CG11_big_fil_rev_8_21_14_0_20_43_8
TGACACCATGGTAAAAATAGGAATCATTGGGGGAACGGGTGTATATGACCCGCATCTCGTCGAAGACGAGAAGAAGAACAAGGTGCACACACCATATGGATCAACATCAGACTTCGTCATGACCGGAAAGTTCAAAGGTGTCGATATCGTCGTGATCCCGCGGCATGGGAACGGCCACATCATGAATCCATCAAATGTCAATTACCGCGCGAATGTCTGGGCCATGAAAGAGCTCGGTGTCACACACATAATCGCGCCTTCCGCTGTTGGTTCATTGAAAGAAGAATATAAGCCTGGCGATCTTGTGATGACTGACCAGTTCATCGACAGGACGACGAAACGCGACCAGAGTTTCTATGAAGGGAATCAAGTATGCCATATAGGCATGGCTGAACCCATGTGCGCCGCGCTGCGTGGGCTTCTCAATGATACTGCGAAGAAACTTGGTCTCAGGCACCATGAGAAAGGGACTGTTGTCGTGATCGAAGGTCCGCGGTTCTCATCACGGGCAGAATCGAACCTCTACCGGAGTTGGAACGCAGATATAATCAGCATGACACTTGTGCCTGAAGCAGTACTCGCGCGTGAGGCGGGGATCTGCTATGCATCTGTCGGCATGGTCACAGATTATGACTGCTGGAAAGAAGAAGAGGTCACAAGCGACATGGTGGTCCAGACCATGAAGGCTAATGCAGAGAACGTGAAGAAGCTCCTTCAAGCGGTGATACCGCTCATAAAGAAGACAGACTGCAAGTGCGCTTCCGCGATATGCCATGCATTGTTGTAAAGAGAATTATTTGATTTTCTGTTTTATTTCTATTATTCTAAGCAGGGCGCACTGCCAGGTGCAGAGCGCGCTTCCTTGTCGAGCCATCTCGATTAAAAAATCGATCATCCTCTTTTGTAGAATGGCATCTTCACAGTCTTCGCTTCGACGAGCGAGTCACGTATCCGGATGGAGATTATGTTCCCGTCTTTTGATATTTCTACTGGAACATAGCCCATGCCGATGCCTTTCTTGAAGAATGGAGAGAATGTACCACTAGTCACATGACCAATCGTCTTCCCTCCTTTATCACATATCTCCTGGCCGTGCCTGGGAATGCCCTTGCCGACAAGCTCAAAAGCGCACAGCCTTTTCTGCACACCGTTGTCACGCTGTGATACAAGGGCATTTTTTCCGATGAAATCCTTATCAAAACACACAGTCCATCTCAGCCGCGCTTCGATCGGTGTTGTCGTGTCATCGATGTCATTTCCATATAGCATCATGCAGCATTCGAGCCGCAACGTGTCGCGCGCGCCAAGTCCGATCGGCCTCACTGAATCAAGACAGATTATCGATTTCCATAACCTGATGGCGTCGTCTTTCCTGAAATAGATCTCGACTCCGTCCTCGCCAGTGTAACCAGTCCTTGAGATCAGACAGTCGACACCAGCTATTTTTCCATACTGAAAATTGAAATGTTTGATATCATCAAGATTGATATCGCAAATAGATTGTAATCGTTCGATCGCTTTTGGTCCCTGCACGGCAAGCTGCGCAGTATTATCAGAATCATTTTTTATCACGACATCAAAATCAGCCGCGTTCTTCTTGATCCATCCAAAATCTTTATCGATGTTCGACGCATTGACGACAAGCATAAATCGATTCTCTGCAAGTTTGTAGACAAGAAGATCATCGACAATCGTACCATTCTCATAGCACATCGGTGTGTACTCAGCCTGGCCGACCTTAAGTTCGGAAAGATCTCTTGGCAGAAGCCATTGAAGGAACTTGAGAGAATCTTTTCCAGCGACATCGACCTCACCCATATGTGAGACATCGAATAATCCGACATGTTCCCTGACATGCATGTGCTCTTCAGATATCGAAGAATACTGCACAGGCATCATCCATCCGCCAAACTCGACCATACGCCCCCCAAGTTCCACGTGCTTATCATATAATGGCGTCTTTTTTGAAGTCATGGTCCATTTATCGATCGCGACCTATAAAAATATTACTTCGAGCGACATCAGATCAGATTCTTGACCATCCCAAAATACAGCACTTTCTTCTCTTTCGCATCAGGCACAAAGACTGAAAAATCATCGATGTCATCAAGATATGGGCTAAGTTTCCTCTCGGAAAGTATGTCGCTCCCTTCGACAGATAGATTGAACGATGGAAGGACAACAAGCTCGTTGCCATGCCACTTCCCTCGAAGAAAACATTTGTATGATTCGTTACGCGAAGTCGAATGCAGCGACAGAGCAGGATGTTCATGGCCGATCACGACCATCTTCACATCTTTTGGTGGCTTGATCAGCTTATGTCCATGCACGATCATGAGGCGGCCGTCGATGTAGCTATCGACTACAACGATATCTCGTCTCTTCGCGATCGGGCCGAGGATTGTGTCATGATTCCCCTTGACAAGCACGAGTCTCCGATCGTCAGACCGAAGAAAATCGATCATCCTGAGGGTGTCTTTCCATTCCTGCTCAGAGATAGTGCCGAACTCATGCTTTAGGTCGCCTGCGATGACGATGACCAAAGGCTTTGTCACCCTGATGATGCCGATGAGCCTTTCTATAGATTCTTTGATATTCGTCCTTGGCACAAGAATCCCCTGTCGGTTGAGGGCTTCTTCATAGCCTATATGCAGGTCGGATATGACAAGCAATTCCCTTGAAGGGAAATATGCTGCTAAGTCGACAAATATCATTTCTTCTGCCATCTATATCAGAAAGAGGTACAAGAATAAAAAATTAATCAAGGATTTCATTCACAGCATCAACAATCTTCTTCAGATTATCGTTTGTGAGAGTCACGACATATGCCGCCATGATGGTCTTAAGTTCCTCAAGGGTCCTTGGACCAAGATCGATTATCTTAGATATGTGTTCTGGCTTGAGTCGCTGGATGTCCAATGTCTCAAGTTTCTTTATGAGTTCATCAGCCTGTTTTTTCTTCAAAGGAGACACTGCTTCAAGATACTCTTGAGTCCTCTGCGCTCGGAAGTTCAATTCTTCGTCACGTTTCTTTATCCTTTCAAGCTCGTCTTTGAGCTCGACCATGGTCATGTGTTTCTCGCCGATGATATTGATATTGCTCATTCTTCATTCACCCCCTCAATAGATGGACTGGATGCACGATTATTGTCTTTGCCTTCTTATGATCTTTGACAACGACCTGATAGCATTTACCCTGTTTGCCATCCACAATACCTGCTTTCCCGTGGAATCTTGGGAAATAGAGGCCCTCATGGACTGATGGGTCAGCTTTGAGCACCACTGGATCCCCAGTCTCAAATTCCTGAAGATATCTTGTGATGCTGATCTTGCCTTTATCCTGGATGTCCTTCTTGAACTTTTTCCTTGTCTTTCTGCGGTTTCCGCCAATTCTCTTAACCATTGAAGTCACCTTATAATTATAATTTAAAAAGCTTTCTTGCTTGGAAAAATCGGAGTCTATATTTAAACCTTTCGGATTCTTATTGGACTGAAATGCCGATTAGTTCTTTTATAGCCATGAAATTGCTCTTCATGCGTTTATAATACTCCGTAAGTGTCTCGATCTTGATCTCTACTACATCAGGGCCATCGATGACAGTCATCGTCACATGACGCCTGTATTCGTTTTTTCGTGTGAAATCAGCCCGATTTATCCGTCTGAGCATCTGATGGAAATTCAGAAGTTCAATGACACACTCAGTATCCCTAAATTCCCTTCTAATGATATCGGCCCTAAGCGCCTGATTTTCCGGAACTTCTCCTATATCATTCTTATCTTTAAGGAATTCAAGCAAAGCCTCCTTCAGAAAATCACCTGTTGTGATGAATCTTTGAAGGATATTCTTGAACACATCTACTGTCCTTGTGTATTTAAGACTAACATAGATCAGATGATCTATCCTTTTCAATTCTTCTTCAGCATTCTGTATGTTGCTTAGTTCCTCGGCGAAAGAGTCTCTCACTTGCATCAATCCTATCCTGTATCTTTGTTATTATCTCTTTTGTTGTGCTGATAAATCTCGAAAGGTCACGTACGGAGACTTTCTTGAGATCGTAATCATCAGAGCATATGACAAACTGGCCTTTCCTTGTGAATTCGACCGGGCATCGTTTATGCTCATCTATTATAAGACCGACATTTCTTGCGGAGTCTAGGGAATCCTTATCTACTTTATATTTTTTGCAGTATTTTGCGAATGCTTCGATAATCGGACCATAGCTTTCATGATATGGAGGCACTTGGTTATAAATATGTTCATAATCAAGAGCCGCCTGAAACGCTTTCATGCAGGATTCCCGAATCTTATCAGTGACTCCAATCAACAGTTTCTCATCCTTTATCAGAGGATATGTCTGCGTCAGCATGTGATCAGCGACAGAGACGCTCCGTACTGCTGCTTTTAGATTATCTCTGAACTTCTCCATTTTATTCTTGATTCCAATTCTTGTGATGGTTCCTTTATAAATAATTTGTGACTATATTTATTTAATCTCCTCATCTTCGACATACATCGAATAATCCCTTTTAAGCAAGGATATGCCATCGAATCTGTATCTTTCAAGCTCATCAGGGGCCAAAAGATCGATTATGGTCGGTGGCACATCGACTAATGTGCCTGTCGGGACATATAATCCACCAGATTGCCTGAATCTTGTTGGATCACCTGAAAAGACGATAGGGACAGTCCTTCCTGCCTTGGAAGCGAGCCCATCAGCAGTCTTCAGACAGGTATGGCCGATCAATTTCTGGAGGATGTTATCACCAGTCGCATTTCCCCCACTATAATCATATCCATCAGCAGCGATTGTCATGACATCTGGCGACCTCTTGTCTGAGAATACTTTCTCGACAGAAGGAAGCACCCATGGGATGGCTTCATTTGATGTCAAACGAAGATTGTCCTCTGAAGTGTGCCATCTTATGATTGCATTGAATATATCGTCCTTGTATCGAAGGACATTGTCAGACTCTGGATGCAGCCTGTATTTCTTGACACCTTCTTCCATCTTCGTCTGGACTCTTGCTTTGCCGTTCCTGCTCGCCAATATCAATTCGTGATCACGATCACCATAGTCATTTCGGTCATTTCCTCTGGCAAGGACTATGGAAGTCGAGGGTTCTGCGCACAGATTATCGACCAGCTTCAAAAGATCTTCATCTACGATCGTGACTCTCTTATCAGGGTCCCCTTTTCTCTTGAGATAATAGACATAACCAGTAGCATCTCCAAAATACGTTGCTCTCACATCATATTTCATATCGTGTATCTTCTCTTTTGTGTCGAATCCATATCCATTCAGCATATCATCAAGACACATATTCTCATTGACCGGGAGATTGTTATGATCGGCTAGCATGACAAACAGGAAATCATCAAAATTGCCAGTATTTTTTATTGCTTCCATTGTCCTTCCGACCTGAGCATCGATCCTGCTATAGGTATATTCTAACACTCCATCCGAGACACCGTGAGAATGGGCTACCTCATCCATGCCCCATTTCCAGTCGATCAAAAGACGAGGACATCCTTTCTTATATGTCTTGATGATTTTTCGTGTGGTCATCTCATCGACAGCCAGGCTGTAATTTGTTATCTTATCTGTCGGGTACATAGAAAGGACATTTCTGTTCATCCTCCAATGTTTGAACATGCTAAACAAGGCACTCCACATTGCGCCAATCCAGAATCTTTTCCGATACTTGTGCTTTGCGCCTCGGTTTGTGAATTCAAGCATGGCGACACCATCTCCGATTATCTCGAACAGTGTGTTCCCTTCAAGGCAGGCATCTTCTTCGAGCCGATCGACCCCAAAATTCTTACCATAGTCCACTATGCGATCCGTGCCTTCCTGAGCTTTTCGATTCAGCCATCTCAGACCAGGATGCCTAGAAATCCTTCCTGTTGTGTACATGTCATGAGAATACGTGGTCACAGAAGGAAGCCCGCATAGACCGGTCTTTGTGCCAACAATCATATTATCAAAGAAGTATTTCTGTATATTAGGCATCTCACCTGCATCAAGCATACCATAAAATAAATCAGTATTTGATCCATCTAATGAAAGAAGGTACACATATTTGCCGTGTTCAGTCTTCAACCTGTATGGTTTAGTCATCAGATATAGCAACGCGAGATAGTATTTAAATGTTTTTACCCGCTAGTACCGAAAAAAAGGGCTCAGAAGTATATACAAACCGTGCCATATAGGTACAAGTTCTATATTCTTTAAAGTCACCAAATATATTGGGAAAATGCCTAGAATACTGACTGCAGGAGAGCAGGATGAGCTTGACAGGCTCATATCTGAGAAAAAGCACTATGAGCTTATGTCTTTCTGCTCTATACTTCTTGATGATACTGGATCCACAGAGAATCTGAAGAAAGGACTTACTACTTTTGCCAGCTACATCAAAAAAGACATGAGTGAACAGGATATCAAGAAGCTTATAGACATCCTTGGAAATGCTGAAGCAATGTTGCTCAAGTTTGAATCCGCGACAGACCGTTTCATCGAGACAGGGAATGGATCAAGACTCCATGATATGCTTGAATTATCAAAGATCTATGGCAGAGTGGGTGTGATGAAGAAGATCAAAGAATATGATCCTACCTGGATGTCGGATGATGAATTCTTAAGTTATATCAAAGAGGAATCACTGCTGCGAAGTCTCATCGGAAAAGATAACGAAGGCTTCTATCTGGATGGCACAGTACTTGAAGAGATCGAGAAACTACCAGGACAAAAAAAGATTTTCCATGATGCGATTGAGAGATTGGAAAAAGGCGGAAACAGAAATCTCACAAAGATGTTGCTTTTGGCAAAAGCGAGTGATGATAAGAAAGCAGTCGAGAAGTATAGAAAAAAGATCGATGCGCTTGGTGATCGCGAAAAAATTGATGATGCGATTGAGAGATATATGCAGGATAATGGAATGCGTTACCGAAAGAAGGTACAGAAAGGAGATAGAGATCCATTATATCCAATTGCAAGCCATCTCTTTATCGGAAAGGATGCAGACAAAAGACGGATCGCGATCAAAGAGAATCTTAGGTTATATCTCAACTTCTCAAAAACAGATGGTTATTCAGATGAGAAGAGATTTCTTGAAGAGCTTGACCATCCTGGCATAGTGAGATTGCTCGGTAGTTTTGAAGCAGATGGAATCGAGTTCCTCAAACTCGATTTTCTTGAAGGCAAGACATTGGCTGAATATATCAAACCAGATAATCTATTGCCAGCAGAAGAATCCATGCGTATAATTGGTGAGCTATCAGACATCATAGATTATATGCATTCGAAGAATGTATTCTACATGGACACAAAGGACAAGAATGTGATATACGATGGGCACAATGTCAAACTTGTCGACTTTGGGATGGCTCAGTCTATTGATGGTGACTTGGATGATGGCACATATGTGACTTCCTTGCTATCGACACCAAAGTATGTCCCGCCGGAGATGGCGCTGCATTTTAGGTCATATGCTAAATCAGATGTGTTCCAACTTGGGATACTGTTCCATGAATTGCTGACTGGCACGCATCCATTCGCGGTGCATAATTTCAGGACGGGTGATGCATATAGAGAAAGCGAAATCATCAAGTATTCTCTTGCTAATGTCTATAACGGAAGAGATAGAGAACATGACGTATTGAAAGAGAATGCTGATCTTGACACACTGCTTGGTGAGATGCTTGAGAAAGACCATAAAAAAAGACCAAGTCCAAAAGAGATCAATTGTCAGCTTGGAAAGATAAAAGAGAGATACATCGAGGGAAAAAATGCAAGATAGAAAACTTGGCTTGATCTGCACACTTGGGACCACGACAGACCCAAAAGATGTATTGGAAGAAATGTATGCTTGCGGGATGACATGCGCAAGGATAAATACTGCCTATGCAAGCATCGATGATTATAAGAGACGGATCGACATACTCAGATCCATATCTGACATCCCGGTGATGCTCGACCTGAAAGGGCCGCAGATACGAGTGATGTGTGATGGATTATACACGATAAAAAATGGTGATGAGTTCAAGGCAGGATTCTATAACGAACCAGTCCACTTCTCTCAGGATTTCTATGATGATATATCAAACGGTGACGCAATCCTTTTTGAAAACGGCACTATCGAGACAGTGATCAAAGACAGATGCGATTCAGAGATCCTGCTTGAGATAAAAGATGCAGGCGAAGGAGTGTTCAAAAGCCACATGGGTGTGAATGTGCCTGGGAAACATCTTGATGTGCCAAAACTAACAAGCAAAGACCTTGAAGTGTTGGATTTTGCTATTGATATAAACGCAGAATATATCGCATTATCATTTGTTAGAGATCCAAGTGACTTGATACATCTTCATTCAGTTATCAAAGAAAAAAACCAATATTATTCACCAGGGATATGTGTGAAGATTGAAGATCGATTAGGCATTGGAAATCTAGAAGAAATAATAAAAACTGCAAAAGAGAATGAGATTGAACTTTCAGTCATGATCGCGCGCGGCGACATGCATGTGGAAGTTCCTTATGAGAAAGTGCCGATGATACAGAAGGCGATAATCAGGATGTGCAAAAAATATGATGTCACAGCCATCACTGCGACAGGCCTTCTTGATTCTATGAAAAAGAACAAAAAGCCAGCACGTTCCGAAGTCGCTGATCTCGCGAATGCTGTTCTTGATGGGACAGATGGCGTGATGCTTTCAGGGGAATGCTCTAACTCGAAATATCCTGTCGAGGCTGTGCGAACTGCGAAAAGGATCATCGATGAATACAGTATAGAATGATGCGTATCAGCACAGAAGATGAGGCTAAAGCTTTATATACGTCAATTCTTATTCTTTTACCACTATGAAAGGCTTCATCGTGCATCCCACGTATAAGATAGAAGGAGACAAGACATTTGTCCACCTATTTGGCAGGCTGGAGAATGGCGAGTCATTTCTGATCATAAATGAATACAAGCCATATTTTTACATACGAAAAAAAGACCTGCAGAAAGTGATCGGGATGGGGCAGGAGGTTAAATTTGAATATGAGAAAGGAGATTTCAGGACTGTAGATGGAGATAGCGCGATCAAACTGGTCGTCAACACACCTAAAGATGTCCCGAAACTCCGCCGGGAACTTGAAGGTATCCACACATTCGAATCCGACATCCGTTTCCCATATAGATACATGTTCGACCAGGATATAAAAGGAATAATTGAGTTTGAAGAAGGGGCATTCAAAAAAGGTATTTTTGTTGACAGGATATATGAGAACATCGAAGTAAAGGGCGGCGAACAATATGATGTGAAGCTGAAGACACTTTCAATCGATATCGAGACAGACATGAAAGCAGATAATATATTCGCGATATCTTTCTGGTGCGATGGATTCAAGAAAAGCATGATCATATCAGACAATACCTCATTAAAAGACGCGGTCTGCTTCCCATCGGAAAAAGAGTTATTGATAAATTTCAAAGAGAAGATCTGGGAGATAGATCCAGACATAATCACGGGATGGAATGTGATCGACTTCGACTTAAAAGTGCTGCAGGAAAGATTCAGGCACTATAACATCCCATTCAACATCGGAAGGATAGATTTTGAGGTAAGGATAACTTCATATGATGATTTTTTCAGAGAAAGCAGTGCGTCAGTCGCTGGACGGATGGTGCTTGATGGCATATCACTTCTCAAGAACAATTTCATAAAGCTACAGGATTATAAGCTGCACACCGCAGCGATGACATTTCTAAAAGAAGGGAAATTGATCGAAAGCGATTCACGATTCGATGAGATCCAGAGATTGTATGCAGAAGATCAGCAGAAACTTGTGGATTATAATCTGAAGGATGCAGAGCTTGTCATGCGGATACTTGAAGCAAAGAACCTCATCTCGATCACGATAACACGTTCTTTGATAACAGGCATGCAGATGGACCGCGTGGATGCGTCGATCGCTTCATTAGATTCATTATATCTTAGAGAGACGCGAAAGAAAGGCATTGTCTGTCAGTCCATGGTAACGTCTGATTCTGATGAGAGGATAAAAGGTGGATATGTGATGGATCCAGAAAGCGGCATCTATGACTATGTGATTGTCCTTGACTTCAAGAGCTTATATCCAAGCATAATCCGCACATTCAACATCGATCCATTGACATTCAGTGCAGACGGACCTATCGTCGCTCCTAATGACGCGCATTTTGACGCAGAAGACGGGATAATGCCTATGCTTATCAAAAGGCTTTGGGCACAGCGTGATATCGCGAAGAAACAGAAAGATGATGTCGCAAGCTACGCGATAAAGGTCACGATGAACTCATTTTTCGGAGTGCTCGCGAACCCGATGTGCAGATTCTATAATCTTGATGTCGCGAACGCGATCACATCTTTTGGAAGATATATCATCAAAGAGACATCAAAGATCCTCCAGAAACGTGGCCATAAAGTCATATATGGCGACACAGATTCCATTTTCATCGACGCGAAAGCGAAATCTCTTGAAGAAGCGGATAAGATCGGAGTGGACATACAAAAACACATCAATGCATACTTTGATGAATATGTGAAGACTGAATTCAAGCGCGAGAGTTTCCTTGAGCTGGAATATGAGAAAGTGTTCGTGCGTTTCATACTTCCGAAAGTCAGGCATGGTGAAGGCGGAGCCAAGAAGAGATACGCAGGCTTGGTCATCAAAGATGGAAAAGAAGAGATAAAATTCACTGGACTTGAATTTGTCAGACGTGATTGGACAAAACTTGCGAAGAAGTTCCAGCTTGAACTGCTCGACAAGGTGTTCCACAAGCAAGAAGTGGCTGAATATGTCAAGGATTTCATAGCGGGACTAAAGGACGGAAAGTTCGATGATCTTCTGATCTATGTCAAGGCTCTGCGAAAACCGATCAGTGAATACACAAGGACCACACCGCCGCATGTCAAGGCCGCGATGAAGATGAAGAAAGTTGAGAGCAGAATAATTAAATATTATATGACTATAGATGGTCCAGAGCCAGAAGAGAATCGCAAGAATGACATAGATTATGACCATTATATCCAGAAACAGCTTAAGCCGATAGCGGATTCTATCCTTGTATTTTTCGATATCTCTTTTGATGACCTCGAGACTGGTTCTACACAGAAGACACTATTTGGATATTAAAAAAGAGTTAAAAAAAATAAAATCACTTCTGCATATCCAATACAGAAGCTGGCGCTCCTTTTCCTGCAGCTGGACTTCCTGCTTTTAGGTTGTAGTCACCTACAGAACCAAACGCGGGTTTCACAAACTGTGGATCTGCATGGATGTTCCCTGTGCCAAACGATGATATCTGGCCTGAAGTGTATTCATTATTTCCATGCTCGACAGCGACGGAATTAGGATAATAGAACACGCTGTCCTTTATATCCAAGACCATGCTTGGCGCAAAGAATATCCTTGAATTGCTGCCTGATGACCGGAATATAGAATCCTTGACAGTCAAATCGATAGGGATATTTGGATCATCGTACTGCATGTAGATTGAATACGCATTGCTTCGTTGGAAGTCGACAGTGACATGATCGATCGTGAACTTGTCATGCGCTTTGTCAGTGCTAAGCACCATCGCGGCCCATGCGGTGTTCTCGTTGCTTCCATCACCAGTGCCATAGATAAGTGTGTTCTTGACGCTGCTTGGACCGTGCCAGAGCTTGACACCATCTGCGAAATTGTTCGCGACGACGCAGTTCTCGATATGTGTGTTCGACGATTTAGAATCCAGACCATCGCCACGATTGTGCTCGACAACAGTATCATATACATATATCGGTCCAGCTGATTCTTCAAGACCAAGACCATCAGGCCTGTCATACGGGCTCGGACCGGGTCCGCCCTGGTAATAGTGGCCGTTGTAAGATAGATCGCAACCGCGGATAAGGACATTTCTCCATCCGCCGAATTTGCCGTCAGGACCGCCGATCGATCCAAAACCAGTGTAACCAATCGATGAATTCTCGATAGTGATATAATTCGGATCAGATAGATCGATGCCGAACTCATCGACGTGATGGATGTACATGTCGAGGATCATTATGTGTTCGTTCAGACCCTCACCGGATATGCCTTCCCTGAAATTCGCGCCATTGTTGCTTGTGACTTCAAGGCCTTCTATCCACAGATAATCGTTCGCTCCGATATCGATGCCGGAATAGAGGTTGTTCCTTCCTGCAAGAACAGGACGTTTGCCATCCAGTTTCACGCCTTTTATGACAATCCAATTATTCGCGTTGCCTGATGCTTCGATAGTCAGCATATCATCGTAATATGCGCTCATGACATAAGTGCCTGGCATGATGAACAAGGTATCGCCTGCTTTCAATTGTTTTGAGGCATGGCCTGGTGTAGCCCAAGGCTTGCTTTGCGATCCATCGTTTGAATCAGAGCCGCTTTTGGAGACATAATATTTATTGCCGTTCGCAACAACAGGAGGAGAGACTGGCTGTGTACCTGAATCACCGGTGCTGCCGGATGAACCAGTATCGCCTGTGCTTCCTGAATCACCGCTGCCAGTATCGCCAGAGTCGCTTGTGTCTGTACTGCCTGTATCTTCGCTTCCTGAACCAGTGCCAGTGTCGTCACCAGATCCAGTATCATCAGAACCGCTATCACCAGTATCGCTTGATCCATCATCGCCACTGCTTGTGCCTTCAGAATCATCTGAGCCAACGTCTCCAGAACTGGAAAAATCACCATTGGCCACTTGTTTTGCAGTATACTCATTGTCTCCAATGACCAACGCGACATCAGAGTTTGGCAATCTGATCGTCGGACTTGTGATCGTGAAATCGACTGATGGTGAAATAAACACTTTTGTGTTTGTCCCGGTCGATTTCAAGAACACCTCATCCATGTCAAGTGTTATCTTTGTGTTGCGATTATCATACTGTGCATACATCAGATATTGATTGCTTGCAGTGTTCTTGATTGTGACTTTTTCGAATGTGTAAGTAGAATCGGTCTTATCAGTATCGATGATGACAGACACACCTGGGTCGGTCACGACTTTTCCGACAGAGATCAGAGTATTCTTTACTGTCGCATCACCGCCATTCATCTGCAGACCTGTATCTTCATTATCAGTGATCTTACATCCGTTGACTTCAAGATCACCAACATCAGTCATAAGTCCACTGCCAGTGCTTCTTGTGATACGTGTATCAAGAAATTTCACATCACCAGATGCTTCAACTAAAGCCCCATGTACTTCAGAATACGGATTCGCATTGCCACCATTGAAATAGCGACCAGCATAGTATATATCGGTATTTGAGACAGCAATGTTATCGTTTCCGACAGCGCCTTCTTCTATATCTATTGAGTAGCTCCCAGTGTATTTTATCAAAGAATTCCTGATCTCAACATTCTGGACATCCGAAAAGAGAAAAGCATTCTCATCGATGTGATGTATGTATAGGTTATCAAAAACGATGTTGCTTGCGGAATCAGCGATTATTCCGCTTCTGAATGGAGCTTTCTTGTTACTCCTTATCTCGAGATCCTTTATCAAGACATATTCTGTGTCTGATAGATCCATAGCAGCACCAAGATTATCCATGCCCTGTATCTTCGGCCGTTTGGTTCCATCCAGCTGACCTTCTATTATTATCCAATTGTCCTCTGTTCCGGATGTAGGCATCATTATGTCTGCATCGGATTTCTTGATTGTATAGGTGCCGTAGAGTATGATCAATTTGTCGCCAGCTTTCAACTGCCTTGAAGCATAACCTGGCGATTTCCAGGGTTTGTCTTTTGTCCCTGGATTTGTGTCTTTTCCTTTTGGAGAGACATAATATGTATTCCCCGTATTGGTGATCTTCTCAGAAGGGAGATATACGGCATAACCAAGCTTTGTGTTTCCGTTCTCTTTCAGATAGTCGGTCTTGTATACAATATCTTCAGTTGTCTTGCAACCGACAAATATCATTGTGAATAATAGCAGAACTAATATTATTGATATTTTTTTCAATCCCATACTTATCACCTAAAAATCGATAATATTTATAAGAAAACTGGTTATATAAAAACATTTCCATATAACGGGCTAATATGAAACCCTCTCCACTCATTTGTACAATTTAACACGAGAAAACGCATTATCTCGATGGATATGTAATACATATTCTAC
>PCVE01000123.1 GCA_002762705.1 Candidatus Woesearchaeota archaeon CG11_big_fil_rev_8_21_14_0_20_43_8
GTCCCGATCTTCGGGATGAATGTTATCCTGACACTCTCGTCTTCGACGATGTCTCGTGGAGGCAGGAAGTCAAGCTGGACAAGATCTCCTCGTACAAGGAATCCATCTCTGTGTTCTGTGCCGTTCACGTGATAAGTTACGGTGAACGCAGTTGCTGTTGCTGTCGTGCTATATCTTAGATTTCCAGTGTTATCATTCAATGAGACAGTCATAAGAGTCTCGTTGAATGAGATCGGATCTGATCCTGCTGAGAGTCTCATCAGGACAGATATATTTTCGATGTCTCCATCCTGCGCATCTGTACCAGACACTTCGACAAAGCTCGCATGTGTCGATATCTCTGCTTTTGTCTCCTGTCCTGTCGTCAGCGCTTTCTGCTGAAGACTTGTGACTGTTGTGATCAAAACTCCTGCTGCGATTGCTGCGACAAGCAACATCGCTATGAATACAATCAGAACTCCTACACCCATTTCAGCTTTCTTATTTTTCCAAACCATTATTTTACACCCCTAATTTTTTTATTTTACTATGTTTATCCATCCCGTTATGGAAATAATACCATATTTTGTCTGCTCAGGACAGTTGGTGTCCTGAACTCGACAACTGATTGCGTACCAATCTTTGGTATGAATGTGACTCTTATACTTTCATCTTCTACAATATCTCTTGGCGGGACCAGATCAATCTGGATGACATCGCCCCTCACGAGGAATCCAGCTCTATTCTCTGTCCCATTCACTTGGTATGTGACTGTGAATTCTGTGGTGCTCGCTGTCGACGCATATCTCAGATTTCCAGTCATATTATTAAGAGAAAGTGTAAGTAGCACGTCGTTAAGATCTATTGGATCTGATCCTGCCGCAAGTCTGATGATCATGCTCAGGTTCTCGATATCTCCATCTTGTGCATCGCTTCCGCTCACTTCGACGAAGTTGGCATGCGTAGAAATCTCAGAACGTGTCTCTTGTCCTGTCGTCAGCGCTTTTTGCTGAAGACTTGTGACTGTTGTTATCAATACTCCAGCTGCGATCGCAGCAACTAAGAGCATCGCGATAAATATGATAAGAACACCAACGCCCATCTCAGCCTTTTTGCTCTTCTTCCAAACCAACATGTTATACTACCTCCCAAACTTCCAATGAAACTGTATGATAATAAAATCAAAAAATAAAAATCATGGGAACAAGACCATGTCCTGTCGTGAGATGACAGATGGTGACCTGAATTCCACGATCGATTGTGTCCCGATCTTCGGGATGAATGTTATCCTGACGCTTTCGTCCTCGATAAGATCTCTTGGTGGGATGCAGTCCACTTCAACTACGTCTCCCCTAACTAAGAAACCATCTCTGTTCTCTGTCCCGGTGACTTGATATGTGACGTTGAATGTCGTCGTGCTCGGATCACTAGCAGGATCATATCTCAGATTGCCGGTCATGTTGTTCAACGAGATCGTCAGCAGCACATCGTTCAGGTCTATCGGATCTGAACCCGCGGCAAGTCGCATGATGAACGACAGATTTTCAAGATCTCCATCTTGTCCGTCGGTGGCAGAGACTTCGATAAAGTTAGAGTGCGTCGAAATCTCTCCTCTAGTTTCTTGTCCTGTTGTCAACGCTTTCTGCTGTAAACTAGTCACAGTTGTGATCAGAACGCCAGCAGCGATCGCCGCGACAAGAAGCATCGCGATAAATATGATTAGAACTCCTACACCCATTTCAGCTTTCTTTTTTATTGTAATTATTGATTTCATTAACGATACACCTCCCAAATCCCAAATAGGGTCGACTTTATGGAAAAATCATGATATCCACCCAAATATGAATATCCCAATACCCTTGAATGTAACCTATGCGCTAACCCATATATAAATTTTTCGGGAAATGTGTCACTACATAAAAATAGGTCATCTTACTTGTCGACGAGAAAAAAATATTATTGTCTAAAACAAAAGATTGTGTCTGATAAGTGAAGTATACAAGATCATATGAATAAAAAAATCTCCCTCTCGTGGAGAATGAAAAGACCTAAGTTGGCAAATGGGAATATATACTATTCAAGCCTGCTTCTATTTATTTGTCTGACTTTTTGGACAGCGCCAAAAAAGGGATAGATATATATATTTGTTAATGAAATAATGAATTAGGTGTAAGGATAGTGGGTGGAATTAGATTTATTGGATTCAATAAAAAAGGCATAGGTAGTAGTCTTGGAAATATGATCATGCTTATGGCTGCGCTTATGCTTGCGGCGATAGCGTCTCTTACATATATCATGCAACAGAATTATATGCAGGTGAATGTCGTCAAGGCGTATGGGGAAGTCAATAATGATCTCACTATCGGTCCGAATATAGTCCAAGTCGAAGGTATTGGCGGTCTTGATGGCGACCTTGATAATCTCACTATGCTTGTGCGTGCTCAGCCTGGCTGGCCGGATCCAATCGATATAAGGAAGATGTCGATAAAGATTACCTTGAGGAATCTTTCGAATTCATACATCTATTATGGTGGTGTTCTCAATGGTGACACATATGATTTTGTTTATATCTTCAATGGGACAGAACATCTCCATAATTTTCTTGTGAGCGGTGATCTTGTGCAGATATCTGTGACGCTTCCAAGAAAAGTGGTCCCAGGTGAACCGATCGGTCTGAGTCTTCGTCCTGATGTCGGCAGTTATTCGGTCGCAGTGATCAAAGTGCCTGAAGCCATAAGTTCAGATACAATGATGATATTCCCGTGATTATTGGTTCTGCCTATTTCGATTCTTTCGACTAAATCCAAGATTGATCTTCATCCCAATAAATTTTTCAATGGTCTCATTTCTGATCTCTGTCTCTCTTTAGAAATCATATGTCAGAAATGGATGCTAAATTATGCAGTAACACCCAGCTTGGCCCGTCTCTGAGCACAAGGAAATGTTCCATTTCCTATGTAAGAAATGTTAAAGCATTTCTTTGCATCCTGAAATACTCAGAAACTTTTGGTTTCTGCGCAAGCTCTGCTTGCGTGTGATCTGGTATTCAGGGTGCTTAGAATTAGTTGATCATCTTTCTGAACAAGTTTTTGTTATCGTGCTGTGTCATGAAAGAATATGTTATAGGTCGATTTGCATAGTCAGAAAAAAACGATATCAATCATGGGAACAATGTAACTCTCTGTCTGCTGATGACAGATGGTGTCCTGAATTCGACCAGAGACTGCGTACCAATCTTCGGGATGAATGTTATCCTTACCATCTCATCTTCAACAAGTGATCTTGGTGAAGCGACAGCAAGGTTGACTATGTCTCCTCGTGTGAGAAATCCCATTCTGTATTCTGTTCCTGTGACTTCATATGTGATGTTGAAATGCTTTGCACGTGAGGTTGCGCTGCTAAGATCCATGCTCGCGTTATATCTATAATTCCCAGTCTGGTTATTCAAAGAGAATGTAAATAATACATCACTAAGATCTATCGGATCTGATCCAGCAGAAAGACGCATGATGATCGTCAGATTCTCGATGTTGCCGTCTGTTCCATCGCTTCCTGATACATCGACAAAGGTCGCATGGGTAGATATCTCTCCTCGGGTCTCTTGTCCTGTCGTCAATGCTTTTTGCTGCAGGCTTGTGACTGTTGTTATCAACACACCAGCAGCGATCGCCGCGACTAAAAGCATCGCTATGAAGACTATAAGAACACCAACGCCCATCTCACCTTTTTTATTTTTCAACTCTACACCTCTAAGGGGCACTTATACTGGGGTATACTTATCCTAGTATACGATTCAATATACTATTACTCCTTGTGTACTATATAAAACTTTCGCTTGCCTATTCTAAAAGTATATAAATCCCCTTGGGCATTTGTAGAACAATGGCAAACAAGGCTCTTGTGAATTATATCGCCGCAGGGCTTAAGAAAGGTTATTCGGCAGCTTCTTTGCGTAATTATCTTGTACAGCAGGGTTATCAGCCAGGTATGGTTGATCTGGCTATTATGGAAGCCAATGGAAAGCCTGGAGCCAAAGGCTTCTTGATATTCTTCATGTTATTGGTCATAATCGCAGCCGGTGTTGTTGTATATATAGTAAAGATAATGCCTGAGCAAGATTCTTCTGCTCTTCCGGTGTTCTCTTCTGAGACAAGCCTTCCTGATGATTCGTTTAAGCCTGTGCAGAAAGAGACAATCCCAATCACCACGGCTGAAAAAGCGACTCCTGCAAAGAGCGTTAGTGATAAGACTGTGGGTGATGCCAGCCTGAATACTCCGACAACAATAAGAGATAACGACGATGTGGAGACTATAACAATCAATAAAGGCACAATAGAGATAACAAGCTCTGCCACAACAGCGCCAGATTTCACGACGACGCGCAGTGTGAATGATTGCGAAGTGTATTCTGATGATAATAGAGATAAATGCATAATGGAATTCTCATGGCAAAAGGATCATGATACATTTTGCGAGAGGATAATAAAGCCAAGTCTGAAGGATGATTGTTATAGCCGATATGCGCTAAGGCACGAGAGCAAAGCAGGATGCGATAAGATAGATAACACTTATTCACGGGAGATATGTGTCTATTATCTGATGACTGCAGATAAATTGAGCACATTAAAAGTACAATATACTATAGATCCAAAGAAGCCTGATATAATCTTTGATGAGAAGCTTGCCATGCAGAAATTGAGTTCACCAGCAGGAAAGCAGGCGATCAATTCTGCTAGTCAATGATGGCGCATTTCTAATCTGTTTTCATCGATTCTTGGAAAATCGAAGGATATATATAATTTATCAATCCTGTCCTTGGCCTATGGTATTACATATGATCGGTATAGGGCTCTGCGATGAGAGAGATATAAGTGTGAAAGGTCTTGAGATCGTGAAGAGATGCGACAGGATCTTCCTTGAATCTTATACATCTAGATTATGTTGTTCAAAAGAGGATATGGAAAAATTATATGGCAAGGAGATTATCCTTGCTGACAGAGACCTTGTCGAGAAGAACTCTGATGAGATAATCATGCCGGCAAAAGACAGCGATGTCGCTTTTTTAGTGATTGGAGATGTGTTCAGCGCGACCACACACACAGATCTGTTGCTGAGGGCACATGAGAATGGTGTTGAAGTTGACATTATCCATAATGCATCTGTGCTCACTTCGATCGGAGTGACTGGGCTTGAATTATATAAGTTCGGCAAGACTACATCTGTCCCGTATCCAGAAGATGGTTTCAGGCCTGAGACTCCATATGAAGTCCTCATGGATAATCTTTCGCTTGGTTATCATACTTTGTTGCTTTTGGATCTCAAAGCAGACCTGAACAGATTTATGACTGTCTCTGAAGCAGTCAGGTATCTTCTGGAGATCGAAGAGAAGCGTTGCGAAGGCGTGTTCACAAAAGAGACACGATGTATAGGATGCGCGCGGCTTGGGTGTGGTGATATGAAGGTTGTGTATGGTACTGCTTCTGACATCGCCATGCTTGATATGGGTGGTCCGCTTCATTGCCTTATCGTGCCAGGGAAGTTGCATTTCATGGAAGAAGAGGCTATTAAGAGGTTCGATATCTGATGGACATCATGTTTGTAAGTGCGAAGGCTCAGGTGGAATTAGGTCTAGTCGATTTTTCCAATGTGCCTGATAGCTGCGGTCTTGTGAGCACGCTTCAGTATAAGCATCTGCTTTCTTTGTTGCAGAAGAGACTCACTGGTTCAGTGATACTTGGACAAGTGCTTGGCTGCAACCAAGATGTCTGTCTTGACACAGATGTCTCGTGTTTCTTATATGTCGGTACAGGACGTTTCCATCCGTTAGGGATCGCGGCTAGGACTGGCAAGAAAGTTTTCTGTTTTAATCCGCTTGATTCATCAGTGACTGAGATATCGTCTGATGATGTTTCTGTTTTTGAGAAGAAGATGAAGCGAGCGGCCTCTTTGTTTCTCTCTAAAGACAAGATAGGCATTCTTGTCTCAACAAAGAGCGGTCAGATGATGAAGAATATACCTGATCTTGAGAAGAGATATCCTGATAAAAAGTTCTATACTTTCGCATGCAGCACACTTGATTTCTCTGAGCTTGAGAACTTCTCTTTTGTCGATTTGTGGGTGAACACGATGTGTCCAAGGATCGGTTATGATGACACCAAACGATCCGAGAGACCCATAGTCAATATATCTGATATCAAAAGCATCCTATGATCTATCTGCCGATCTTCACTTGGGCAATTTCGTGCTATTTGGATCCTCACGCACGATGAACCATGCTTTATGTTCAGCAGTGTCTCCATCAGGATTCACATGGATCATCCCATACATATCATAGACCTTCAGATCAAACTCATATTGTCCGGTCTCTTTTGGGATGAAATCCTTAAGCGCATCAGCAAATGAAATTCTCTCTCCAGGCCCTATATCGACTGGAGTCGGTGGGATCATATCCGGCATCGCTTTTGGCAGGCATTCAGGACATTTCTTCCAGACAAGGTCGCCTTTCAATGTGACTTTTATATGATTTCCATCGGTATCCGCTCTCAGAATATACGATTGCTTTGGTTTGAATAGATTATGGCTGAATGCGAGCGCATAAGGCTGGCTGCCAGTCACAAGATCATAAGCATTGACTCTGACTTCCCAAATACCTTCTTCTTTTTCGGCCAGGCTATCGATAGTTATCTTCTCTATATTATTCTGATGATCCACATATCGCTTCGCACGTTTGGTGGGATTCGCAGGGTCAAGTACATGCGGCGAATAGATCGTGCCTGACGGAGAGACAAGGGTGATATCAAGATCATTTATCAGATATTTTCCGGGATGATCGAGATATGCAAGAGTCACTTCGATATCTCTTTTGTCTGTGACATTGAAGAACTGGCTGTGGATTGTCGAGGTGTCTGTGAGTGTATCTTCACTGAATCTCTCATTCTTTATGATCTCATGGGCTTTCAGCGCGTTTATCATGCCAAATCCAGTCTGGAAATCGACATATTTCGGTCCGACATCATCTGCTGAATCGACAAGGATCGCATGGATGAGCTGTGGGCTTGGTTCAGAGTCGCTTCTTTTCATAAGATCCCTATAATCCTGGACGATGAGCAACGTAGTTCCAAGGACCAGAGGTTGAGACATCGATGTCCCTGCCCTCGCTTCGTATCCACCACCGTTTGTGCATGAGAGTATGCCCTGATTCGTTCCACCGCCATAATGGACGAGTGTCGGCTTGACTCTTCCGTTGGATCCATCAAGAGGGCCAAAGCTGGTATAAGACGCGACTACAAGTCTTCCATCTTCGTCAGCCATCATGGCTCCGATCGCGAAGACATTTTTTGCAGATGCTGGTCCTCCTCCGATTGAATAATAACCATAATCTATCCCTTTTTTGAAGCAATATGGATCTGTTTCATTTCGATATCTTTCATTGCCTGCAGAGAACTGGACATGCATAGGCTTATTTCCAAACTCTCCGCTCACCAAAAAATCCATAGCGGTCGCGACTGAATCGTACATGCCAAGTAGGCTGCAATCAAAATGATTCCATCGTACGTTCGGTCCGATAGATGCTCCACCAGCAGACGCACCTTTCTCTTTTGCGCCCAGGAACCTAGATACCATCTGATTCGGATTCTCGACAACACAATATTTAGTGCAGTTTCCATGATCCTCTGATATTATCTTCGCATTCGGTGCGACACCACGAAAGATCGCCTTGAATGATTTTTCCGTGTCTGATCGAAATTCTTTGCAGATGTTCTTGAAGTCGCTTGCATTCCATCCGATATCAGCCAGGACATATCCGCAATTTTCTTCTAAGAAATCTTCACTGCCTGCTCCATCTCCTGCGACGCTGCAAGCTACATGTGTGGGATGGTCTGAATATTGTGGATAGGTCACATCATCAGAGAAACTGACTCTGCCTTTGAGATCTTGGTGCGTATCATCTACATGTCCTGCATCATAGACAAGCGCAGTCACACCTGTACCGTCAAGGCCAGGCACTGTCTTGTTCAAGTCAGTGATCTTGCCAAATTCCCTTGCAAATAGATTATTTTCCATGGCGCGATATCTTGGTCCTTTTGAAGTGAGCACACTTTCTATCCCTTGCATAGGCACTGCTTGTCCTAGCATGAAGACCGAATCAAATTTCGCGATCTTCTTTGCGAGCATGACATCTCCGTTCTGAGAATCATCTTTTGATCTCACTACCAGGGATCTTGCTTTTGGGAGTGAATTGATGATCATCCCTCCTTCTGCTTCTATCGAACTTTTCACAGTTTCGATATCTGTGTCTTTATGCAATAGGATATGTATCCCAGATGTATAGCCGCTGTTCTTTGCATCCAATGGACTTGATTTATCCCCCACCTTCCATTCACCTACAAATCTTGCGCGATGCTGTGATGTGTCGAGTATAGATTCCAGGTCTGTCCTTGTCGGAACCGATGCAAGATAAGTCTTGCTTGCGACAGCTTCTTTGATCTTTATCCCTTTATCTTTCAATTCCTGCTGCTCTGCTAAAGAGAGATTTCCTGTATATTGGAGCATCACATGCTTTTGTGGTTCTGCGCTCTTTAGGAGGATCTCTCTAAGTTCTGTGCTCATAAGATTTTTCCCATCAGGTGTGAAAGTCCTTCCTTGTGTCCGTATTGTATAGCTTCTGTTGAAATTGTCTGATCTTGATATCGTTGGCATATTTTCCATGAGTGATTGGACAATAGCAGATGTGTCTGTATCTTTTTTTAGAAATCTCACTGTCTCTCCTGGCCTGTAATCGACCTTCTCTGTTGTTCCTTGTATCTTTATATCTGGTATAGAAGCAGGTTCTGGTTGACATGCCCCAAATGCAAGTGGGCTTAGCAGAGCTAGAACTTTAGCAAGTTTATCAAATCTCATCAATAATCCCCTCCAAGTAAATTGGAATAAAATGTCTATCTTATTCTAATATATTAAATTATCGATAGATTCTCTGGATATGTCACTTAATGATGATAGAACTGGAGTATTAATTAAATCCTCAAAAAAAGAAAGGTAAAAACTGAAAAGATCTATCTCAATAGATCATCGATTGGTTTGTCAGTCTTTGGCGGTGCCTGTGCTGTAGGTGCTGCCTGCTGTTGCTGGGCCATCCGTTCAAGATCGACTCCAAGTTCCTTCAAAGCCTGGATATGCATCTGCATAAGCTGCTCAACGATCTGGACGATCTTCGCCATCTCCTGTCTCTCTTTTGCTAAAGTAGAAAGCGCTCCTTTGTGAAAGCCGATCTGTTCATCTGCGCTTACCTGTGGTTGTGCAGGAGCAGGTTGTGCCGGCGCAGCCTGTGGTGCTGGTTGGACAGGCGCTGCTGGTTGTGGTGCTGCAGGCGCAGCTGGTTGTGGATTTTCTTCTGCCATGATATCACCTTATTAGTATGCTTTTAAACATGGAATTGAACTACTATATATAAGTTATGAATAAAAATTGAGAAAGCTTATTAATGATTCTGCGTTATTTATTGTTTATATGAGCGAATTCATGTCATTTGTCAGGTCTGCGCGGGCGTTTTTTGGAAGCCTTCCTAAGAATTTGAGTAAAAAAGTTTTGAAGCCGGATATGCGTGTGAATTCTGTCGCAGACATCGATGTGAAATACCTGAAGAGAAAAGGGATGACACATATCTTCTTTGATATGGACAACACAATCACATCATTCCATGGCGCGAAAGTGCCGCAATCGATATCAAAGAGATTAAAAGAGCTATGCAGGATGTTCAAAGTGTATATCATGTCTAATTCTGATTCAGAGCATGTCAAAGCATTTATCAAACGGAATCCTGCGTACTTATTGAACTATATGGAGATGGGTGGCAGGAAGAAACCTGCTGTGAGCACATTTGAATATGTACTCAAGAAATCAGGGGCTCTCGCAAAGAATTGCGTGATGGTGGGCGACAGATATTTCACAGATATCGCAGGCGCGAAGAAATCCGGTTTTGGATTGGTCATAAAGACAATGCCTCTTTTGCAGGAGACAGAACCGCTTATATTGAAGGCAGTGCGTGGACTGGAACGGGGTTATGTGAGATTGAGACGCATAAGGTGATCTGATATCTATCAGAACTTATTTTTATCATCAATTCTGGAGCGACTCATTTCTTCTCATACTTCCCGATCACATAATCTCTTCTTCTGCTCATGTTCTCGCGTTCTTCTGTTCGTCTCTTCCCTTCTTTTCTGTCTTTTAAGAACTGGTATCCTTTCATCCCACCGTATCCGAAAAGACCTATCCCCAAAGGTAGCCACATGAAAGGAAGAGCACCAAGATATGGGACTTGAGAAATGACCCCGATTGCGACACCGCTCCCCATATACATGCCTGCTTTCTTCTTGTTCTTCTGCGCTTGTTCTGGGTTCGGTTTGTATTCAGTGACATTGTTTTTCCAGTAGTTCTTTGTCGCTGTGATTGTCGCGTCTTTAATCCATCTTCCTGCCCGCTTCAGGTAGCTTGGATCCTCTTTGATCTCTTTTACCTGTCTTCGCATCTCTTCTTTTAGTATCCTGCCTGCGAGTCTCTTTGCTTCTTTTCTGTCTTCGTCAGTGAGAAGATCATCGATAGTTTTCTTGATTGTCATGTTGTTTTTTGGGATATTTATGTGATATTTAAACCTTGCCCCTAAGTGTCCATAGTTTCAATTGCCTCTTTTTTGCATCTTTCAATCGGCATTATCGTTCTCTGAAAAAGAAAGTTGATGGTGGTTCAAAAGACCATATTTTCTGATGAATCTGGACTTTTTCGTACTTTCATTAATCAATAATATACAAAAAAGACTATTTTTGGCAACTGGAAGTCTTTTGCGATGGCTGAAGAATATCCTTAAACACTTTTTCTAATCTGTTATACTATTGCAGTCTTTCTCTCACACAAATACAAAGTAAAAAAGAAAGGAGTGGCGGATCATGCTTTTTCGTACATTATGTTGATGTTGTGGGACATCAGAAAAGCACATTCCTTTTTATGCCACCCCTCCCATGTTGTTCTCTTGGTTGAATATTGCCTCTGCCTGATTCTGGATCTTGTTCTGCGGCGGTCTCTTGTTCTTCAGGCGTTTCATAACAAATACCACCAGGTAGATGTTTGCGCCGATCAATACGATGACCAATATGACGAGTGTCGTGTCACGTGTCAAGAAGCCGCTCTTGCCGCTGATAGCCTGGCCAGTAGAATCGAATTTTGTCTGTATATCATTCGCCGCGACATAAAGATCGAATTTCACAGTCTCCTGCTTGTCGCCATAATTCAGGTCGAGCTGCATGACATATGAGCCTTCAGATAGTCCGAATGTATCCCAGTAAGCACGGATGATCTCTGGCACATATGGTTTCACATCCGAGCTAGCTGTCTTGAACTCTCCGACTTTTGTCTCTTCGAGACTGTCAAAGACAGTCATATCGACATATACGCCTGGTATGATCTGGTTCCATTTTCCAAGAAGAGTCAGATCAATCTTCGCGACTCCACCGAGATTGAACTCATTGACACTGATATTCTTCACTTCTATCATCGGATCGCCGACTATGAATACACCTTTGTATTCGACTGTGTTGTCATCAAATACAAGATGCGCGACCGCAAGATATGCGCCCGTGTTAGGGTAATCTTTCCATATCGCACGGAGATTGACATCTTTATGTGGTGGAAGAGATACTGTCTGTGTCTTCACTTCATCGATCCTTTCGTTTGTCGGGCTCAGTATCTCAATATCTGCATACACTTTGTCAATGGTCTCGCTTCCAAGACTATAAGTTGGCAGCACGAATTCGATAGGTTCGCCAGGTCTTCCTCCTCTGATATCAAGGCGTGACTGGACAAATTTTCCCGGATAAGGCACCTTGACCTGGACTTTAGAGATCACGCCGTTCTGTGCAGACACAGTGCTTGTCTGCTTGCCTGATGTGACAACTACCTCTCCGTCATCTTTCACGACGACAGTCTGGTCTCCTTCTGGAAGCTCAAGAATTACTATCTCACCTTCATTAGTGCCGGGTTTGAGTTCGGTCGGCATCGAAACAGTATAGAACAATCTTTTCTCCGGTTCATCGCTCTTTATCTCGACGATGCTCTCATCAAATTTGATATATTTTCCAAGATCTCCTTTCGTGTATATCAGCACTTTGAAGTCTTTCGCCTCTTTGTTGAGTATCCTGAGCCTGACAGATTCTTCTGCTCCAGAATTGTAATCGATCATCTTCAATGCGGGCGCGACAGAAAGCGCATGGACTATCGTGACAAGCGACAGCAGCATCAAGGTTACCATGATATATCTTGCGAGTCTCATGTTATCGACCCCACAAAATAGACTGTCGAACTCTTGGTGCCTGTTGTCTCGTCGTTAGGCACTTCTACACTGATCTCGACCTCTGCTGCGTCATTCGCATCAGAATAGTTAAGGAATGCGAGCACGAGATGCAGGTCTGTGCTGTTGCTTATATTTATCCATGATGTCGGTGATTGAGAAATGTTGAATGATCCAGATTCATTCTCGTCAGGCATAGCCTGGAAGAAGCTTAAGTTCAAAGCGCGCATGTCCCAAAGATCATCGTCAGCATAGATCGTCACATTAGAATATACATTCCCTTCATTCTCGATGATGAATGGTCTTGGTGAATCATCTGTTGTGTTTTTTATCGCTTGTATCACCATACTCCCGAAATTGATGTCGCTGAGTGTGATGTTTGTGCCGATTGTCGATTCGATCGTGAAGTTCCAGTTGGTTGAGTACGGACCCCATTCGTATGTGTCCCAAACTCTGACTGACCAGTTCCACCATGTATCGACAGCAAGCTCTGGCATTGTGTAATTCCTGTCGCTTGAGTTGACACGTATCTCATCGACAAGACATCCCCATAGATCGCCGCATGATCCTTGTCTGAGCAGCAGGACTTCATACGTCAAAGTATCTCCATCATCAGTCGGCGCGCTCCAGTTTAGCGATACATTTCTGTAGAACAATGTGTCATTGGCGTCTGTCGGCTGGTCAAGAGTGACTGCGCCCGGGATCTGGTTTACGATGAATGTCCGCTCTTCTGTCTGGTTGAAATTGCCTGCCTGATCGACTGCATAAGCGCGGTATGGATATGTCGCTGAATCCAGATCAGTGAAGTTATGGAACAATGGCCATGATCCTGCGTCGAAAGTCGCGTTTATCTCCTGTGGCGTCAATGCTCTGTCCCAGAAGATGGCTTCGTCGATAGTGCCGTTATAGTACCCGGATATTCCACCGTATCCAGCTCCGATGCCTTCGACAGATCCTGGTCTTATCGCTGGATAAGTCCCACCTAATGTGACTTCAGTCGCAGCGCCGATTCCAACTCCATCGACATAACATTGTATATGTGTGCCGTTGAATGTCCCAGCGATATGCTGCCATTTGTTGGCCACTATGCCTGTGCAGCTGTCGCTCTGGATATCAGTGCCGTTTCCTATCGTTATCACATGTGTTCCGCTGATAGATACGATTCCGTATGCCCACCACGTGTTTGTCCCACTGTGCGTCGCTCCTATGATCCCTTTGTTTGTTCCGCTCAATAAACTTGGATTGACCCATGCGCTGATCGTGAAATCGCTTCCGTTCTTCAGGCTGAAATCAGAATCTGAAAGATTGATGAAATCATCTGTGCCATCGAAGTCAAAGGCTTTTCCTCTTATGCCTGCGGAGATGTTTGGGCATGTTGTGTCATCGCATATGCCGTCATGATCATTATCTGATTGATCCTGGAAATGTGTCCCATTTGTGCCTTCAAGACGCCACCATCCTTTCAGCGAATTGTTGAAGTCAAGTATCGCAGATAGATTGCTGCTTGCGTCGGTGATTGTAACATTGATATATATTGAATCATTCGTCGACGGTCCTTTGTGCGTATCATCTGGTGTCGGACTCATAAATCCAATCGATGGCTCGGTCAGGTCTATTGTCGCTGTCCTATTATCTGCGAACACACAAGTGTTTTCATCGCATGCCTCGCATGTGAATGCGATATCTTCTTCTTCTTCTGTCGTGAATCCAGTGATGTTGAAGATCGCTTCAGCGAATTTGCCAGATATATTTATGGTTATGTTCCTATGCCACGTCGATACATT